>NZ_AKJI01000060.1:0-46254 GCF_000282415.1 Pseudomonas sp. GM60 | reverse complement strand
ATCAAAAGCGGAAGGCGAGCTAACGCTCGGCCTGATGAGTGGTGAAAATCAAAAGCGTACGCGATTCCCTGTAGGAGCCGGCTTGCCGGCGAAAAGCGTTTGGGCAACGCGTTCATTCAGACACCCCGCGTTATCGTTGGCGTCCATCGCCGGCAAGGGATGAAGTCCCTGTTACTCGATACCCACCTGATTGCGCCCATTGTTCTTCGCCAGATACAGCCCCTTGTCCGCCGCCGAGATCAATTGACGGCAATCGGCGCCCGGTTGCGGGGTCATGGTCGACAGGCCGATGCTGATGGTCAGGCTTGAGCCTTCGGTCGGTGAAATGTGCGGGATTTTCAGTGCCGCCACGGTCTGGCGCAGTTTTTCCGCCACCAGTCGCGCACCGCCCGGTGATGTATTGGGCAGGACCAGCGCGAATTCTTCACCGCCATAACGGGCCGGCAGGTCAGAAGGTCGGGCGCTGGCGTCGCGGATGGCCGTGGCGACTTTGCGCAGGGCTTCGTCGCCTTCCAGGTGGCCAAAGTTGTCGTTGTAGGACTTGAAGTAGTCCACATCGATCATCAGCAACGACAATTGGCTCTGGTCGCGCAACGAGCGTCGCCATTCCAGTTCCAGGTACTCGTCGAAGTGACGACGGTTCGACAGGCCGGTCAGGCCGTCCGAGTTCATCAGGCGTTGCAGCACCAGGTTGGTGTCGAGCAATTGCTGCTGGCTGACCCGCAACGCGCGGTACGCCGCGTCACGCTGCAACAGGGTCATGTAGGAGCGCGAGTGATAGCGGATGCGCGCCACCAGTTCGATGTTATCCGGCAGTTTGACCAGGTAATCATTGGCCCCGGCCGCGAATGCCGCGCTTTTGATCAGCGGGTCTTCCTTGGTCGACAGCACGATGATCGGAATGTCCTTGGTGGCCGGGTGATTGCGGTATTCACGCACCAGGCTCAGGCCATCGAGACCGGGCATGACCAGGTCCTGGAGGATCACCGTCGGTTTGATCCGGATCGCCTGCGCAATCGCCTGATGCGGGTCGGCGCAGAAGTGGAAGTCGATGTTTTCTTCATTCGACAACCCGCGGCGCACCGCTTCGCCGATCATGGCCTGATCGTCCACCAACAACACCATGGCGGCGTTTTCGTCGGTTTTGAAGCCGTCGAGCTGTAAGTCATTCATGTGCGGTCACCTGAGTACTGCCTGGGCCAGGATTGCTGCTGAGCATAGTCATTTGGCAAAAATCTCCAGCAATCGTGGCGCTATCTTGTCCAGCGGGCGAATTTCTACAGCGGCGTCGATGGCCGCTGCCGCTTTCGGCATGCCATACACCGCGCTGCTTTGTTGGTCCTGAGCGATGGTCAGGTAACCCTGTTGGCGCATGAGTTTAAGCCCCTGCGCGCCATCGCGTCCCATGCCGGTCAATAAAACACCCACAGCATCGCCATTCCAGTAACTGGCCACGCTCTCGAAAAACACATCGATCGAGGGCCGATAGATCTCGTTGACCGGCTCGGCGGTGTACGCCAGCGTGCCGTTTTTCAATAAGCGAATATGGTGGTTGGTGCCAGCCAGCAGCACGGTGCCCGCCTGCGGTGGCTCGCCTTCCTGGGCCAGGCGCACGTTCAGGCCGCTGGCGCCGCTGAGCCACTCGGCCATGCCGGCGGCGAACACCTGGTCAACATGCTGCACCAGCACAATGGCGGCGGAAAAATTTATCGGCAGCCCTTTGAGCAGTATCTCCAGGGCTGCCGGCCCGCCTGCGGAGGAACCGATGGCGATCAGCTTTTGCCGGGAACCTGAATTGCGCAACGGGCCCGGCGCAGGTCGCACACGATTGCCCTTGTCGCCGATCAGCCAACCAATGTTGAGGATTTTGCGCAGCAGCGGTGCCGCTGCTTCCTGGGCATTGCCGGCACCGATTGCCGGCGTATCGACCACATCCAGAGCGCCGTGGCCCATGGCCTCGAACACCCGGTGCACGTTCTGCTGGCGGTCGACCGTGACGATCACGATGGCACACGGCGTCTCGGCCATGATTCGCCGCGTCGCCTCTACGCCATCCATCACCGGCATGATCAGGTCCATCAGAATCAGGTCCGGGGTGTTTTCCACGCAACGTTGCACCGCCTCGGCACCGTTGCTGGCGACCCAGATCACTTGATGCTCCGGCTCAAACGCCAAGGCCCGGCGCAAGGCCTCCACGGCCATGGGCATGTCGTTGACGATTGCGATTTTCATGCCCGCGCTCCTCCTATGAGCTCGACCACTGCATCGAGCAGGGCGTCGTCGTGAAAACTGGCTTTGGCTAGATAATAGTCGGCCCCGGCGTCCAGTCCACGACGACGGTCTTCTTCGCGATCCTTGTAGGACACCACCATCACCGGGAGCGATTGCAGGCGGTTGTCCCGGCGCAACAATGACACCAGTTCGATACCGTCCATGCGCGGCATATCGATGTCGGTGATCAGCAGATCGAAATCCTCGGAACGCAGGGCATTCCAGCCATCCATACCGTCCACCGCCACGGCCACGTCGTAGCCGCGATTGAGCAACAGTTTGCGTTGCAACTCGCGGACGGTCAGCGAATCGTCGACCACCAAAACCCGTTTGCGCGCTGCTTCGGCCGCCTGATTGCTGTGACGGGCAATCCGCTCCAGACGCCCGGTATTGAGCAGTTTGTCCACCGACCGCAACATGTCTTCGACATCGACGATCAGCACCACCGAACCGTCGTCGAGCAAGGCGCCTGCGGAAATGTCCTGCACTTTGCCCAGACGCTCGTCCAGCGGCAAGACCACCAGCGTGCGCTCGCCGACAAACCGCTCGACCGCCACACCGTAGATCGCATCGCGCTCGCGGATGACCACGACCTTGAGGGTTTGCTGACTGTTGGTGCTCGCCGGACGCTGAAGCAATTGGCTGGCCGCGACCAACCCGACATGCCGGCCTTCGTACCAGAAATGCTGACGGCCTTCGACCTGCACGATGTCCGCCGGTTCCAGGTCGCACATGCGCTCGATGTGGGCCAGCGGAAACGCGTACGCCTCTTCGCCGACCTCCACCACCAGGCTGCGCACCACCGACAGGGTCAGCGGCACTTCAAGATGGAAGCGGCTGCCCTCGCCCGCCGTCTGCTCCAGCACCACCGCGCCGCGCAACTGGCGGACCATGTGCTGAACCGCGTCCAGGCCGACGCCACGTCCGGACACTTCAGTGACCGCGTCGCGCAGGCTGAAACCCGGCAGGAACAGGAACGTCAGCAACTCCTCTTCGCTCAACTGCGCGGCGGTGTCGGCCGGGGACAACTGACGTTCGATGATGCTGCGGCGGACCTTTTCGAGGTCGACGCCGTTGCCGTCATCGCTCAGCTCCAGCATCAGCAGACCGGCCTGATGCGAGGCGCGCAGGCGGATCACACCTTCTTCCGGTTTACCGGCCAGCAGCCGTTGCTCCGGAGATTCGATGCCGTGGTCGACGGCGTTGCGCAGCAGGTGCGTCAGCGGCGCTTCGAGTTTCTCCAGGACGTCGCGATCGACCTGGGTTTTCTCGCCCTCGAACTCCAGCCGCACCTGTTTACCGAGGCTGCGCCCCAGGTCGCGAACCATGCGCACTTGCCCGCTCAGCACATCGGCAAACGGCCGCATGCGGCAGGCCAGCGCGGTGTCGTACAGGACTTGCGCACGTTGACTGGCCTGCCAGGCAAACTCATCCAGTTCGGCGTTTTTTTCCACCAGCAATTGCTGGGATTCCGCCAGCAACCGACGCGCATCGTCGAGGGCTTCCCGGGCTTCCAGGCTCAAGGTCTGATCCTTGAGATGGACATTGAGGTTTTCCAGCGCCCGCAGGCCGTTGTTCTGCATGCGCTTGAGGCGTTGCATGGTGGCCAGGTGCGGTTTGAGCCGCAGGGTTTCCACCAGGGATTTGCTCGACAGGTCGAGCAGACTGTTCAAGCGTTCGGCCGTAACGCGCAATACGCGCTCGCCACTTTCGGTGGTGCGTTTGGTCTTGGGCGAGGGCTCGGCGGCAGCTGCCGAGGCGGCTTCCATGGCGGCTTGCATGGGCGACTCAACCGTGGCCGTCGGCGGCTCCAGCTGAAGTTCTGCCATCGGCGGCGCGATGGGGGCAACCGTCGCCATGTGAACAAGCAGCCGTCCCATCAAGACGACATAAGCTTCGATATCCGCAGGCGCCGGTGCGTTGTTCGGCGTCGCGATGCGCATCAGCAAATCGGTGCCCTGCAGCAAGGCATCAATGTGCTCGGGCCGCAGATACAACCGGCCTTCCTGGGCGCTGACCAGGTAATCTTCCATCACATGGGCAACGCTGACGCCGGCATCGACGCCGACAATTCGCGCCGCGCCTTTGAGCGAGTGCGCCGCGCGCATGCACGATTCGAGGTAATCGGCCTGGGTCGGGTTGCGCTCCAGCGCCAACAGACCGGCGCTGAGCACTTGTGTCTGGGCCTCGGCTTCGAGGCTGAACAGTTCCAGCAAAGAGGCGTCGCGCATTTGCTCGGGGGTCATGTGAGGCTCCGGGTCACGGCGGACAGCAGCTGTTCTTCATCCAGCCAACGCAGGCTGCGACCTTTGAATTGCAATACGCCGCGGGTGTATTTGGCGCTGGCTTGCGTACCGGAACGCGATGCGGCCTCAAGGAGGCGCTCGTCGATGGCATGGATCCCGTCGACTTCGTCCACCGGCACCACCACCGGCCCGCCGTGGGCCGCGATGATCAGCATGCGTGGCATCACGCGCGCACCAGGCGCCACGCTGCTCACGCCGTCGAGCCCGAGCAGTTCCACCAGCGACAGGCACGCCACCAACGCGCCGCGCACATTCGCCACGCCGAGCAAGGCCCGGGAGCGCTGGTGCGGCAAGGAATGAATCGCTTGCAGCGGCGCCACTTCCACCAGGCTGCGGGTGGCCAGGCCCAACCATTCTTCGCCGAGGCGGAACATCAGCAGCGAGCGGGTTTTCACCTCGCTTTCGACCGCGACCGAGACTTGCCCGCGGTCTTCCTGTTGCAACGCATAACGGTCGAGCAAACGCGTAGCGGCCGCCGAATACACCGCGCAATTGCGGCAATGAATGTGTTCGATCAGCAGCGGGCAGGACTTGTCGCCGTGGATACCGATACGGTTCCAGCAATCGTCGATGGCCTGGGCATCTTCATGGGTGAGGCTAAAGCTGTCGGCGGCATTCATCGTTTGCGCTCACTGTCTGCGCGCTCGCTGCGGGCGGCGCGGTCCTGCAATCGTTTGGCGCCCGCCGTGTCGCCCTGGGATTGCAACAAGGCCGCCAGGTGCATCAACGCGTCGGGATGTTGCGGTTCGAGGTACAACGCCTTGCGATAAAAGCCCTGGGCTTCGAGGGCGCTGCCGGCGACATCGCTGAGCAGCCCCAGCCAGTAAAACACCTGGGCTACCGGTTCATGGCTGCGCAAATAACTTTCGCACGCGGCGCGGGCTTCGGCGCTTTTGCCTTCATTGGCCAGTGCGGCGATGTTTGCCAGCAACGTAGCGGCGTCGGGACTGGCGGCTTTTGTCGCCACCGGCAGCGGCGTCACCGTTGCGAAGGGCCGCAGGCGTACCGGCGCCGGCGTGACGCTGCGCACCGGTTGGCGCACTGGCAACGGCAGCGGCGTCGGTACGAAGGCTGGAAAAGGTTCAGGCTCGGGCGCGCTCTGGCGACTGAACGCAAATGACTGTGGAATACCAATCGAACGCATGCCCAAGCGTCCCAGCAAACTGCCCTCGGCGGGGCCGATAAACAGCACACCCTCGACATGGGTCAGGCGCTTGAGCACTTCGAACACCTGTTGTTGCGTCGGCTGATCGAAATAGATCAGCAGGTTGCGGCAGAACACGAAGTCATAAGGCGATTCGTTGGCCAGCAACGCCGGATCCAGCAGGTTGCCGACCTGTAAACGCACCTGTTCCAGCACGCGCTCGCTGAGGCGATAGGACTCGTCCTCGGCGGTGAAATGCCGCTCGCGAAACGCGATGTCCTGGCCGCGAAACGAATTCTTGCCGTACTGCGCGCGCCTGGCTTTTTCCACCGACAGCGGGCTGACGTCCATGCCTTCGACTTTGAACTGATGCGGTTTGAACCCGGCATCGAGCAAGGCCATGGCGATGGAATAGGGTTCTTCGCCGGTGGAACACGGCAGGCTGAGAATCCGCAATGCGCGCATGTTGTTGATATCGGTCAGGCGCTTGGCCGCCAGTTTTGCCAGGGCGGCGAAGGATTCCGGGTAACGGAAAAACCAGGTTTCGGGAACGATCACCGCTTCGATCAACGCTTGCTGCTCATCCTGCGAGCCCTGCAAGGTGTGCCAATACTCATCGGCCGTCAGCGCGCTGGACGCCGTGCTGCGCTGGCGCACCGCACGTTCGATGATCGCGGGGCCCACCGAGGTGACGTCGAGGCCGATGCGTTCCTTGAGAAAATCGAAAAACCGCTGATCGCTGCTCATGGCTGCACCTCAAGCTGCGCCAGGTCCAGCGGGGGTGACGGAAACAGCAGTGCCCGGACCTGCTCGTCCAGCAGATCGGCGACGCGCACCCATTGCAGCAAACCTTGCGCGTCTTCACGCACCGGTCCGAGGTACGGCGCCTGGCGATTATCGAGGCCGTACGGCTGAAAATCCGCCGGGTTGCAGCGCAGCGTGTCGGTGGCCTGCTCCAGGATCAGCCCGAGCAATTGCGCCTCGGCGGTTTCATCCGCACGGTAATTGACCAGCACCAGGCGCGTGCTGGTGCGCGCCTGGGCCGGTTCGCCAAAGGTCAGTGCACTGAGGTCGATTACCGGCACTACCGCGCCGCGATAGGCGAACACCCCAGCGACCCAGTCAGGTGCACGAGGAATCGGCTTCAACGGCAAGCGCGGCAGCACTTCTGCCACTTCGATCGCTTGCAAGGCATAGCGCTCGCTGCCGATGCGAAACACCAGAAACAATGCATGCATCGCCGGCTTCACGGCGGTGCGTTTGGCCGTGAGTTCGCTCATCAGACTTTGAATCGCGAAACGCCGCCGCGCAGCCCGACGGCCACCTGGCTCAGTTCGTCGATGGCAAAACTGGCCTGACGCAAGGACTCGACGGTCTGGCTGCTGGCATCGCCCAACTGCACCAGTGCATGGTTGATCTGCTCGGCGCCGGTGGCCTGGGCCTGCATGCCTTCGTTGACCATCAACACCCGCGGCGCCAGCGCCTGAACCTGATGGATGATCTGCGACAGCTGTTCGCCGACCTGCTGCACCTCGGACATGCCGCGACGCACTTCTTCAGAGAACTTGTCCATGCCCATGACCCCGGCCGACACCGCCGACTGGATCTCGCGCACCATCTGTTCGATGTCGTACGTGGCCACGGCGGTCTGGTCCGCCAGGCGCCGCACTTCGGTGGCAACCACGGCAAATCCACGACCGTATTCACCGGCCTTCTCGGCTTCAATGGCAGCGTTCAGCGACAGCAGGTTGGTCTGGTCCGCGACCTTGACGATGGTCACCACCACTTGATTGATGTTGCCGGCCTTCTCGTTGAGGATCGCCAGTTTGGCGTTGACCAGATCCGCGGCGCCCATCACCGAGTGCATGGTCTCTTCCATTCGCGCCAGGCCTTGCTGCCCGGAACCGGCAGCCACCGAGGCCTGATCGGCAGCGGTGGAGACTTCGGTCATGGTCCGCACCAGGTCACGCGAGGTGGCGGCGATTTCACGGGACGTGGCACCGATTTCGGTGGTGGTGGCGGCGGTTTCAGTAGCGGTGGCTTGCTGCTGTTTGGAGGTGGCGGCGATTTCCGTCACGGACGTGGTGACCTGCACCGACGAGCGCTGCGCCTGAGACACCAACGAAGTGAGCTCGGCCATCATGTCGTTGAAGCCGGTTTCCACGGCGCCGAATTCGTCCTTGCGCTCCAGGTTCAAGCGGCCACTGAGGTCGCCGGTACGCATGACTTCGAGGATCTGCACGATGCGGTTCATGGGCGCCATGATCGCGCGCATCAGCAGCAAACCGCAGAGACCGGCGGCCAATACCGCCACCAGCAGGGAAATGCCCATGATGACTTTCGCGGTGAACACCGCATCATCAATGTATGCCATGTCCTGATCCGCCACGGCTTTGTTTTCGCGCAGGATGTCATTGAGTTTCATGCGCCCCGCCGTCCACGTCGGGGTCAGTTGTTCGTTGAACAACTTGATCGCCTCGGCTTCCTGATTGCGCTTATGCAATTCGAGCACCGCGGCCAGGATCTTGCCGTAATTCTCATGGAATTTTTCGAAGGCTGCGAATTCGAGCTTGTCTTCATCCGTGGTGACGGTGGCGCGATAGCTATTCATCGCGTCTTGCACGCGTGCTTCAAAACTCTTGAAGTCTGCAGCGTCCTCGGCGCTGATGCCCTGCCCTTCCTTCAAGCCCAGCATTTCCTGGGTCTGGAGATAGCTGTCGACCCAGGCGCCACGAATCATCGAGCTGTAATACACCCCGGGGAGCGCGTCGTCACGAACGCTGACTTCGCTGGCCTCGATCTTCAACAGCCGGGAATACGAGACGACGACCATCAGCAACATGATGGCGATAATTACCGCAAAGCTCGCCAAAATGCGTTGGCGCAACGTCCAGTTCTTCACAGTCAGTCCTCGGGGCCATTTCAAATGCTGCGCAGTATAGCCGAGGGCGGTGTTTCATTTATAAGACGGATGCGCGGCGGTTCACATCTCGGCGAATGAGGGTTGTGGCGGGGCTGAAAAGGCTATCGCCAGCAAGCTGGCTCCTACAGGTGTTCGGCGCCGGGCACGAATGTTGTGCGCACCGAAAACCCCTTGTAGGAGCTGGCTTGCCGGCGATGGCGGTCTTGAGGGCGGGGCAGGATTTGAGGGCCTCATCGCCGGCAAGCCGGCTCCTACAGGTGTTCGGTGTCGGGCACGAATGCTGTGCGCGCCGCAATTCCCTTGTAGGAGCTGGCTTGCCGGCGATGACGGTCTTGAGGGCGGAGCAGGATTTGAGGGCCTCATCGCCAGCAAGCCGGCTCCTACAGGGGGTCGGGGTCGTGCACGAATGTTGTGCTCACCGTAATTCCCTTGTAGGAGCTGGCTTGCCGGCGATGGCGGTCTTGAGGGCGGGGCAGGATTTGAGGGCCTCATCGCCAGCAAGCCGGCTCCTACAGGGGAACGGTATCGGGCACGCATGTTGTGCGCACCGCAATTCCCTTGTAGGAGCCGGCTTGCTGGCGATGGCGGTCTAGGGAGCGAAACAGGATTTGAAGCCGGTTTCTACATGGAGGCCTGGCGCACCTGTTTTTCCAGCTCGACCTTCAACGCTGGCTCAAGCTTGAGTTGGCGCGCCAGTTCGTCCAGGTAAGACTTCTCCATGAAGTTCTCCTCGTCCACCAGCATCACGCTCGCGATGTACATCTCGGCCGCCATTTCCGGGGTGCTGGCGGCGCGCGCAACATCGGTTGGATCGAGGGGTTTGTTCAGTTCGGCGTGCAGCCAGTGTTGGAGTTCCTGATCATTGTCGAGTTTGATGAACTCGCCTTCGATCAACGCACGCTCGCGCTCGTCGACATGACCATCAGCCTTGGCAGCCGCCACCAGCGCCTTGAGAATCGCCTGGCTGTGTTGCTCGACCTGCGCCGTCGGCACGCGGTCCACGGTTTGCGGCTCTTGCTTCGGTGCAGTGCCCTGCTGGGCCTGCCAGTTGCCGTAAGCCTTGTAGGCAATCACGCCCAATGCCGCGAGGCCGCCGTAGACAGCGACTTTGCCGCCGACTTTGCGAGCCTTCTTGTTACCCATCAACAGGCCCATCGCGCCAGCGGCCAATGCACCGCCACCCGCGCCTGACAACAAACTGCCAAGGCCGCCCGAACCACCGCCACCACCAAGCAATCCGCCCAATCCGCCGCTGGACGCCTTGTTCTGCGCGCCACCGGTCTTGTTCTGCAACAGGTCCTGGCCGGATTTGAGTAATTGATCGAGCAATCCACGGGTATTCATTCTTGCCGCCTCCACAAAAGGGGTTAACCGGACACATAAGGCCACCAGCCTAGATCGAAAGTGCCCAGCCCTTCCCGGCGAGAGTGCTTCCAGATGTTGCTCACCTCCTGTAACGCTAAAAAGCCCATCGATTAAAAAGATATACACTCAAGCGAATCTATAAAAACCGCCCACCGGGTACTTCTTCATGATGACTTTGCGTCAAATTCGTCATTTCATCGCCGTGGCCGAGACCGGCTCGATCTCTGCCGCCGCGCAAACCGCGTTCATTTCCCAATCGACACTGACCCTGGCCATCCAGCAACTGGAGCAGGAAATCGGCGTCGGGCTGTTCAACCGCCATGCCAAGGGCATGACGCTGACCCACCAGGGCCATCAGTTCCTACGCCAGGCACACCTGATTCTGGCAACGGTGGACAACGCCAAACGCAGCCTGCAACAAAGCACCGATCAGGTCGCCGGGCAGTTGATTGTCGGTGTAACCAGTCTCGTCGCCGGTTATTACCTCGCTGACCTGCTCACCCGCTTTCAACGCGCCTACCCCAACGTCGAGATCCGCGTGATGGAGGACGAACGCCCGTACATCGAGCATTTGCTGGTCAGCGGCGAGATCGATGTCGGTGTGCTGATCCTCTCCAACCTCGAAGACCGCCACGCCCTGCAAACGGAAGTGCTGACCCATTCGCCCCATCGTTTATGGCTGCCGGCCCAGCATCCGCTGCTGGAACACGACAGCATCAACCTGGCCGACGTCGCCCGTGAACCGCTGATTCAACTGAACGTTGATGAAATGGACCGCAACGCCCAGCGCATGTGGTCGGCGGCGTCGCTTCAACCGCGCATCACCCTTAAAACCGCTTCGACCGAAGCGGTACGAAGCCTGGTGGCCGCCGGATTGGGCGTGTCGATCCAGCCCGACATGACCTATCGCCCCTGGTCATTGGAGGGCGACATCATCGAAGCGCGGCCGATTGCCGACCTGAGCCAGACGCTCGATGTCGGCCTGGCCTGGCGCCGCGGAACGGCGCGTCCGGCACTGGTCGACCCGTTCCTGACCGTCGCACGCGAGCAGCCCCACGGCGGGCGCAAGCCATCTATTTAATCGAACGCCACCTTCAGTATTTAGTATTTGTCGACCTCGGATCCGGGCACTAGTCTTGGAACATCTATAAGACGGCCGGGCCCCAGTCACAGGGAGCAGCATGGCCACACAAGAAAAGAGAACCCGAAAAATGGCTGGCGCGCAGACCCCGTTGTTCACCGCGTTGTTGATCGATGGCGAACTGGTCGCGGGTCAGGGTTTTGTCGAGCCGATCCTCAACCCGGCCACCGGTGAGGTGATAACGCACATCGCCGAGGCCAGCACCGAACAAGTCGAAGCCGCAATCCTCGCCGCGCACCGTGCGTTCGCCAGTTGGTCGCGGACCACGCCGCAGCAGCGCTCGAACCTGCTGCTGGACATCGCCAATGCCATCGAAAAACAAGCCGACCTGCTCGCCCGCCTCGAATCCCTGAACTGCGGCAAACCGTTGCACCTGGCGCGTCAGGACGACTTGAGCGCGACGGTCGACGTGTTCCGATTCTTCGCCGGTGCGGTGCGCTGCCAGACCGGTCAGCTCAGCGGCGAATACTTGCCGGGTTATACCAGCATGGTGCGTCGCGATCCGATTGGCGTGGTCGCCTCGATTGCTCCGTGGAACTACCCGATCATGATGGCCGCGTGGAAAATCGCCCCGGCCCTCGCTGCCGGCAACACGCTGGTGTTCAAGCCTTCCGAGCACACGCCGCTGTCGATCCTGGCCCTGGCGCCCGCGCTGGCCGAGATCCTCCCACGCGGTGTGATCAACATTATTTGCGGCGGCGGTGAAGGCGTGGGCAGCCACTTGGTCAGCCACCCGAAAATCCGCATGGTGTCGCTGACCGGCGATATCGTCACCGGGCAAAAAATCCTCCAGGCCGCAGCGAAAACCCTGAAGCGCACACACCTCGAACTCGGCGGCAAGGCCCCGGTGATCGTCTGCAACGATGCCGACATTCAGGCGGTGGTCGAAGGCGTGCGCACGTACGGTTACTACAACGCCGGCCAGGATTGCACCGCCGCCTGCCGCATTTATGCACAGGCCGGCATTCATGACCGCCTGGTGGCCGAACTCGGCGCGGCGGTCAGCAGCCTGCGCTTCGCCGGTAAGCGCGATGCCGACAACGAAATCGGGCCGCTGATTAGCACCCGCCAGCGCGACCGCGTGGCCAGTTTCGTCGAACGCGCCCTGGGTCAGCCGCACATCGAGCGCGTGACCGGCGCGGCCGTGCATTCCGGTGCCGGCTTCTATTACCAACCGACGCTGCTGGCCGGCTGCAAGCAGAGCGATGAAATCGTCCAGCGCGAAGTGTTCGGGCCGGTGGTCACCGTGACCCGCTTCGATGGGCTCGAACAAGCCGTGGACTGGGCCAACGATTCGGAATACGGCCTGGCTTCCTCGATCTGGACCCAGAACCTGGACAAGGCGATGCAGGTCGCCGCGCGCTTGCAGTACGGCTGCACTTGGATCAACAGCCATTTCATGCTGGTCAGCGAAATGCCCCATGGCGGCCTGAAACGCTCGGGCTACGGCAAAGACCTGTCCAGCGATTCGCTTCAGGACTACAGCGTGGTGCGGCACATCATGGCTCGCCACGGACAGCATTTATAAAAGCGCACTACGCTAACAATTAGCCGTAAAGGCATTAGCGCAGAAACGCTGGAACACCGCGAATTCCTTGTAGGAGCCGGCTTGCCGGCGAAGGCGTCCGAAAGGACATCGCAAGGCTTAATGGCCTCTTCGCCGGCAAGCCGGCTCCTACAGGATCGTGTTTACAACGCTGAACCACGTTCAAAACTGCCCCGACCATAATTTAAAGAAGAGGGAATTCCCATGTTCGTGCACAAGACCGCACTGCTCAGTGCAATCACCACAGCGCTGTTGGCCAGCGCCAGTATCCAGGCCGCCGAACCGCTGAAAGCCGTCGGTGCCGGCGAAGGTCAGCTGGATATCGTGGCTTGGCCCGGCTACATCGAACGTGGCGAAAGCGACAAGGCCTACGACTGGGTGACCAGTTTCGAGAAGGAAACCGGCTGCAAGGTCAACGTCAAAACAGCCGCCACTTCCGATGAGATGGTCAGCCTGATGTCCAAGGGCGGTTACGACCTGGTGACCGCGTCGGGCGATGCGTCGCTGCGGTTGATCGTTGGCAAACGCGTGCAACCGATCAATACCGCGTTGATTCCGAACTGGAAGAACATCGACCCGCGCCTGAAGGATGGCCAGTGGTACGTCGTCAACAAACAAACCTACGGCACTCCGTATCAGTGGGGCCCGAACGTGTTGATGTACAACACCAACGTCTTCAAGACCGCCCCGGACAGCTGGGGCGTGGTGTTCGAGGAACAGAACCTGCCGGACGGCAAGTCCAACAAGGGCCGGGTCCAAGCCTACGACGGTCCGATCTACATCGCCGATGCAGCGCTCTATCTCAAGGCGAAACGGCCGGAACTGGGGATCAAGGACCCGTACCAGCTCAACGAAGAACAGTACAAGGCCGCGCTGGACCTGCTTCGCAAGCAGCAGCCTCTGATCCACCGCTACTGGCATGACGCGACCGTGCAGATGAGTGACGTCAAGAACGAAGGCGTCGTGGCGTCCAGCACCTGGGGCTACATGGTCAACGGTCTGGTGGCGGACAAGCAGCCGGTGGCCTCGGTCATTCCAAAAGAAGGTGCAACGGGCTGGGCCGACACCACCATGCTGCACGCCGACGCCAAGCACCCGAACTGTGCTTACAAGTGGATGGACCATTCGCTGCAACCGAAAGTCCAGGGTGACCTGGCCGCCTGGTTCGGTTCGTTGCCGTCGGTTCCGGCGGGGTGCAAAGAGAGCGAATTGCTCGGTGCCGAAGGCTGCAAGACCAACGGCTTCGACCAGTTCGACAAGATCGCCTTCTGGAAAACCCCGCAGGCTGAAGGCGGCAAGTTCGTGCCGTACAGCCGCTGGACCCAGGACTACATCGCGATCATGGGCGGTCGCTGACGCCTGAAGGTCCTTCGGACCTTATCGCCGGCAAGCCGGCTCCTACAAAGTACGCGTACCCCCTGTAGGAGCTGGCTTGCCAGCGATGCTTTTCAGATTTGATATTTCGGAGCACCGCACCATGACGCTTGCAGTCCAGTTCACCAACGTTTCCCGTCTGTTCGGCGAAGTGAAAGCCGTAGACCGGGTTTCCATCGACATCCAGGACGGCGAGTTCTTCTCCATGCTGGGCCCTTCCGGCTCGGGCAAAACCACGTGTTTGCGCCTGATCGCCGGTTTCGAACAACCGAGCGCAGGCTCGATCCGGATTCACGGCAACGAAGCCGCCGGGCTGCCGCCGTACGAGCGTGACGTCAACACGGTGTTTCAGGATTACGCCCTGTTCCCGCACATGAACGTACTCGACAACGTCGCCTACGGTTTGAAAGTCAAAGGCGTCGGCAAAGCTGAACGCCAGAAACGCGCTGAAGAAGCCCTCGACATGGTCGCCCTCGGCGGCTACGGCGCACGCAAACCGGTGCAACTGTCGGGCGGTCAGCGTCAGCGTGTGGCCCTGGCCCGCGCATTGGTCAATCGCCCACGGGTGCTGCTGCTCGACGAACCGCTGGGCGCCCTCGACTTGAAGCTTCGCGAGCAAATGCAGAGCGAGCTGAAAAAGCTGCAACGCCAGCTCGGCATCACCTTCATCTTCGTCACCCACGACCAGACCGAAGCCTTGTCGATGTCCGACCGCGTGGCGGTGTTCAACAAGGGGCGCATCGAACAAGTCGATACCCCGCGCAACCTCTACATGAAACCGGCAACCACCTTTGTCGCGGAATTCGTCGGCACCTCCAACGTGATTCGCGGCGATCTGGCGCAGCAGCTCAGCGGCAATCCGCAGCCGTTTTCGATTCGCCCGGAACACGTGCGTTTCGCCGACGGCCCGTTGGCCAGCCACGAAATCGAAGTCAGTGGTTTGCTCCACGACGTTCAGTACCAGGGCAGCGCCACCCGTTATGAACTGAAGCTGGAAAACGGCCAGACCCTGAACATCAGCCAGGCCAACAATCAATGGCTGGACGTCAGCGCGCAACACCAGACCGGGCAACGCATCAGCGCACGCTGGGCGCGGGAAGCGATGATCCCGCTGCACGACACCGTTGCCGGCGGGGTGTGAGATGACCAGCGTGGCTCTCCCTCAATCCCCGGCCAGCGGCTCGCCGTTGCGCAGGTTTTCCAACCTGCTGTATCGCCGGCCGAACTTTTACCTGGCGCTGCTGCTGGTGCCGCCGCTGTTGTGGTTCGGCGCGATCTACCTCGGTTCGCTGCTGGTGCTGTTGTGGCAAGGCTTCTACACCTTCGACGACTTCACCATGGCGGTCACGCCCGACCTGACCCTGGCGAACTTCACCGCGCTGTTCCAGCCGTCGAACTTCGACATCATTCTGCGCACCCTGAGCATGGCTGTCGTGGTGTCGATTGCCAGCGCCATCGTCGCGTTCCCGATCGCCTACTACATGGCGCGCTACACCACCGGCAAGACCAAGGCGTTTTTCTACATCGCGGTGATGATGCCGATGTGGGCCAGTTACATCGTCAAGGCGTATGCGTGGACGTTGCTGCTGGCCAAGGGTGGCGTGGCGCAATGGTTCGTTCAACACCTGGGACTGGAGCCTGTCTTGCAGTTTGTGCTGGGCATTCCGGGCGTGGGTGGCAGCACCTTGTCGACCTCGCACCTGGGGCGCTTCATGGTGTTCGTCTACATCTGGCTACCGTTCATGATCCTGCCGATTCAAGCCTCGCTGGAACGCCTGCCGCCGTCGTTGCTGCAAGCCTCCGCCGACCTCGGCGCCAAGCCGCGCCAGACCTTTATGCAAGTGATTCTGCCGTTGTCGATTCCGGGCATCGCCGCCGGGTCGATCTTCACGTTTTCGCTGACCCTGGGCGACTTCATCGTGCCGCAACTGGTGGGCCCGCCGGGGTACTTCGTCGGCAGCATGGTGTACGCCCAACAAGGCGCGATCGGCAACATGCCAATGGCCGCGGCGTTCACGCTGGTGCCGATTGTGTTGATCGCCATTTACCTGACCATCGTCAAACGACTGGGGGCCTTCGATGCACTCTGAGAAAGCTTCTTTAGGGTTGCGCATCGCAGCCTGGGGCGGGTTGGTGTTTCTGCACTTCCCGATCCTGATCATATTCCTCTACGCGTTCAACACCGAAGACGCGGCGTTCAGCTTTCCACCCAAGGGCTTCACCCTGAAGTGGATCGGCGTGGCGTTCGCGCGGCCGGATGTACTGGAAGCGATCAAGCTGTCGCTGCAGATCGCCTCCGTCGCGACGTTGATCGCGTTGGTGCTCGGCACGCTGGCGTCGGCGGCGTTGTACCGGCGGGATTTCTTCGGCAAGCAAGGCATCTCGCTGATGCTGATTTTGCCCATCGCGTTGCCGGGGATCATCACCGGGATCGCGCTGTTGGCGACTTTCAAGACGCTGGGCATCGAGCCGGGGATGTTCACCATCATCGTCGGCCACGCGACCTTCTGTGTGGTGATCGTCTACAACAACGTCATCGCCCGGTTGCGCCGCACTTCGCACAGTTTGATCGAAGCCTCGATGGACCTCGGCGCCGATGGCTGGCAGACCTTCCGCTACATCGTCCTGCCGAACCTCGGCTCGGCGTTGCTGGCCGGCGGCATGCTCGCGTTTGCGCTGTCGTTCGACGAAATCATCGTCACCACCTTCACCGCCGGCCATGAACGCACCCTGCCGCTGTGGCTGCTCAACCAGCTCAGCCGCCCACGGGACGTGCCGGTGACCAACGTCGTCGCGATGCTGGTGATGATGGTGACCATGCTGCCGATTCTCGGCGCCTATTACCTGACCCGTGGCGGTGAAAGCGTGGCAGGGAGTGGCGGGAAGTAACGAACAACTCAATATCCACTGTAGAAACCGAATCCTGTGTAGGAGCGAGGCTTGCCCGCGAAGGCGTCCTCGAGAGCGCCAAAAGCTTCGCGGGCAAGCCTCGCTCCTACACAGGATCCGGTTTCGGCAGAAAAATAATAGATTCAAAGAGGACAACGCCATGCAAACCAAACTCTTGATCAACGGCCAACTGCTCGACGGCGAAGGCCCCGCCCAACCGGTGTTCAACCCGGCCCTCGGTCGTGTGCTGGTGGAAATCAACGAAGCCAGCGAAGCCCAGGTCGATGCTGCCGTACGCGCTGCCGATGCCGCGTTCGAAAGCTGGTCGCACACCCCGCCGAAAGAGCGCTCGCTGTTACTGCTCAAACTCGCCGACGCCATCGAAGCCCACGGCGAAGAGCTGGCCAAACTCGAATCCGACAACTGCGGCAAACCCTACAGCGCTGCGCTGAACGACGAGATCCCGGCGATTGCCGACGTGTTCCGTTTCTTCGCCGGCGCCAGCCGCTGCATGAGCGGTTCGGCAGGCGGTGAATACCTGGCCGGGCACACCTCGATGATCCGCCGCGACCCGGTGGGCGTGATCGCCTCCATCGCGCCGTGGAACTACCCGTTGATGATGGTCGCCTGGAAAATCGCCCCGGCCCTCGCCGCCGGCAATACCGTGGTGCTCAAGCCGTCGGAACAAACCCCGCTGACCGCGTTGCGCCTGGCACAACTGGCGTCGGAAATCTTCCCGGCCGGCGTACTCAACCTGGTGTTCGGCCGTGGTCCTACCGTAGGCAGCCCATTGGTCACCCACCCGAAAGTGCGCATGGTGTCGCTGACCGGCTCCATCGCCACCGGCTCAAACATCATTTCCAGCACCGCCGCCAGCGTCAAACGCATGCACATGGAATTGGGCGGCAAGGCCCCGGTGATCATCTTCGACGACGCCGACATTGATGCCGCCGTGGAAGGTATTCGCACCTTCGGTTTCTACAACGCCGGCCAGGACTGCACCGCCGCGTGCCGCATCTACGCACAGGCCGGCATCTACGAAAAATTCGTCGAGAAGCTCGGCGCGGCAGTCAGCAGCATCAAGTACGGCGTGCAGGATGATCCGTCGACCGAACTCGGCCCGCTGATCACCGCACAGCATCGCGACCGGGTAGCCGGGTTTGTCGACCGCGCCGTGGCGCAACCGCACATTCGCTTGATCACTGGCGGCAAGGCAGTTGAAGGCAACGGTTTCTTCTTCGAACCAACGGTGCTGGCCGATGCACAGCAGGACGACGAAATCGTCCGCCGCGAAGTGTTCGGGCCAGTGGTGTCGGTGACCAAATTCAGCGATGAAGCGCAGGTGCTCGGTTGGGCCAACGATTCGGACTACGGCCTGGCGTCGTCGGTGTGGACCTCGGACGTCGGCCGCGCGCATCGCCTGTCGGCGCGCTTGCAGTACGGCTGCACCTGGGTGAACACGCACTTCATGCTGGTCAGCGAAATGCCCCATGGCGGTCAGAAACTGTCCGGGTACGGGAAGGACATGTCGATGTATGGGTTGGAGGATTACACCGTTGTGCGGCATGTGATGTTCAAGCACTAAAAGCTTCGCGAGCAAGCTTCGCTCCTACGGGTTTTGCGTCGTACGCAATTTTTGCGAACACCCTCAATCCTGTAGGAGCGAGGCTTGCCCGCGAAGGTGTCACCTCGGTTTCAAGGTAGAAACCGTCAATACGCACCACCAGGCTTCAACGCCAGACCAAAAAAACAATAACCACCGATCCGGGCAGCGCCATCACGGCCCTGTCACGGTTTCGGACATCCGAAATCTGCCGATTTTCCGGAGCTAACACACCATGAGTGCACTACCTGAATTCTCCGCAGCCGTTGCCGACAGCGATGCCGAGCAACTCCGAAAGCTGGGTTACACCTCCAACTTCAACCGCAGCATGAGCCTGTGGGAAAACTTCGCCCTGGGCTTCACTTACCTCTCACCAGTCGTAGGGGTTTATACCCTCTTCGGCCTGTGCCTGGCCGCCGGTGGACCACCGATGTTCTGGGCGTATTTGCTGGTCGGTTGCGGCCAATTGCTGGTGTGCCTGATCTTCGGTGAAGTGGTCTCGCAGTTCCCGATTTCCGGTGGTGTTTACCCATGGGCTCGCCGCTTGGTGGGCAAACGCTGGGCGTGGATGGTCGGCTGGATCTACTCCATCGCCCTGTGCGTGACCATCGCCGCCGTTGCGGTCGGTGCCGGGCCTTACCTTGCCGCGATGATGGGCTTCGAACCGAGCAACAACACCAACATCGTCATCGCCCTGGTGCTGACCCTGTTCGCCACGCTGGTCAACCTCAGCGGCACCAAAGTGCTGGCGCGAATCGCCATGTTCGGCTTCCTCTGCGAACTGGTCGGCGCGGTGATCGTCGGCATGTACCTGCTGATTTTCGAACGTCATCAATCGATCAGCGTGTTGTTCAACACCTTCGACATCAGCGTTGACGGCTCTTATCTGCCGGCCTTCCTCACCGCCTCGCTGGCGGGGATGTTCCTGTACTACGGCTTCGAGGCCTGCGGCGACGTGGCCGAAGAAACCCCGAACCCGAGCAAGAAAATCCCGGTGGCCATGCGCATGACCATCTACATCGGCGGCGTTGCGGCGATGTTTGCTTGCCTGGCACTGATCCTCGCCGTGCCGGACATGCAAGCGGTGATCAACGGCACCGACAAAGATCCGGTCGGCACCATCCTCAACAACGCCTTCGGCCCGGTCGGTTCGAAAATGGTCATGGGCGTGGTGATGATTTCCTTCATCTCCTGCGTCATCAGCCTGCAAGCGGCGGCGAGTCGTCTGCTGTATTCCTACGCCCGGGATGAAATGGTCATCGGCAGCTCATTGCTGAAAAAGATTTCGCCTACAACCCAGGTTCCGGTTGCTGCGCTGTTCGTCTCCGGCGTCCTGCCGGCGCTGATCATTATTCTGGGCTTCTTCCTGCAAGACGCCGTGGCCACCATCGTCAGCTTCGCAGCAATCGGCATCTACCTCGCGTTCCAGATGATCGTGCTTGCAGCCCTTTATGCCCGCCTGAAAGGCTGGAAACCGAGCGGCAAATTCACCCTCGGCGCCTGGGGCTGGGCGGTGAACATCGGCGCGCTAGTCTACGGCGTCGGCGCCATCATCAACATGGCCTGGCCGCGCACACCGGATGCCGCGTGGTACATCAACTATGCGATGGTGTTGAGTACGGCGATCGTGATTGGCTTGGGGCTGGTTTATATGTGGATTGCCAAGCCGTATGACCATGGTACGGCGCCTGCGGGGGATGCCTGGAAGGTTAGTCGGTAACTGAATTCGCCCCGGTGTCGATGGCCCACGAGGTGACTTGCGATGCTTTCAGGTTGCTGGTGACGGGGTCTAGTCAGATAAAAAATTCCCCTTCCTCTATTTTTAGAGGGAGGGGAATCATCAACAGATATTGGTTATGCAAAAAAACGCTACACAATTAATTCTGCCTGATCATGCTTCAACAAAGAGATGCGATCAAAAAGCTTAATTTTTGCGTCGGCTTTTTGTTTATCTTGATCCGACATAACCGCAACCAAGTCCTCAAGCTGGCTCACATCACCAACCACCTTAAAGGCTTTTTCTTTATTCACAAAAACCAGCGACTTCTTCCTTCGAGACAATAATTCAATAACATTACTCAATGTGCCCGTACTTTTTGCATCCCATATCATCAAGCCGTAATCAGCCGCCTCGGCCATAACAACATCTTTAGCGGTAAAAAAGGCTCTAGACCCCTTGGCATACTTGCTCTCCACCGGCCTTGCCGGCCATTTCCCAAGGTTGTTTCGCGGAGTCGCCCCACTGCAATAAATAGTGGTTTTAGAAAGTGACAAACTCAACAAGTACTCTTGAATAGAAGTGTCGGCGCCACCAGCATCCCCAACAACCACATCGAATTCCGAAGCAACAATATTATCGATACGCTCTTTCACCTTTGGATCAAGGTGCTTGATATTAATAGAGCCCGCAATAAATACAGTTGTCATTTAGCTCACTTCCAAGTTAGTGCTGCCACGTAAATTTTTCCTACTTTTGGATATTGACGCAAGACAGAACAGGCTGCGTCCATCGACGCCCCACTGTCAAACAAATCATCGACGACCAAAACATTCCAACAACCTGCTTTCTTAATTTCATCATTGACGCTGAAACTCGCCCCAATAGCTGCGACTTTTTCAGCTTTAGAATGCAGGTCCTTGAGCGATTTCCCCGTAGGTGCCTTACGGAGCAAATCCGAGAATACAGGCTTTCCGATAATTCGCCCTAACTCCACGGCGACCTCCGTTACTGGCTGACGTGGGCGTACATTTGAGGCCGGCATAGGAACTACGAATCCTACTTGAGCCAGCTTTGGGAAAACATTAGTCGCTACTGCTTGAGCAAGGGGCCCCACTTGACTCCAATCCTTCTGGTATTTGAGTTGGTAGGTTGCCTCTCCTACCTCGGTACGATGATTCTCAAAACGTGGGTTTCCATGCTCATCGTCCCCTAGAAAGGTACTACTTAGCATGTGCTTGTCCAGCACCCAACCTTGATCCCAAGGACCGTTTATCTGTTTGAGGGTTACTTTCAAGGCGTTCTCCATTTCAAAGCTTGACGTTGAGCACCGAAAATTTCATGGCGCTCAGTGACCATAGGCAATGAAAAGCAGTGACGGGCACTGGACCGCAAAAACAGGAAATTCCTACAGATCGAGCCTTCCTGAAAAAACTCTGATTCCTACGGCAAGCGTCGCCGGAAAAGACTTGTCGCCGCGAGCGCCTGACCGATAGGCTTTGTCCCGTCGCTGCCAAATCAGCGGCCCGGGGTCGAAGCCGGTCAATCATCAACATGGCGCATCCGCACCACCATAGGAACTGGGACGTTTGATGGGGAGGCCTCTCGGTACCGCTGCTGCACTGGCAAGATTCGGCGTGGATCAAGTGGCGGGATATGCCGGATCTGGTGCAGGCGCAGCGACCGTTTCCGATCACGGGCATTTGCAGTTGAAGGCAGGCTGAGACATGAAAAAGGCCCGTTCAGCCTGACTGATGGGCCTTTTTTTTGCCTTCATTTCCCCCTCGGTATCAACCAATCGCACTGCGCTACGACCTTGCCTGCACCGCTCACCCACCTGCCTTTCTACAGCTTTTGCACCCATGGTTTTTTTTTAAAATCATGGCACTTTGGTTTGATTGAACTACCGTCAAACAATAAGAAGTCATAACGGCTCCAGTTTCCAAGTTAGCTTCAGTGATCAGATTGGCAAAAGGAGTTAGCTCACTATGATCATGGCAGGCGTATTCCGGCTCTGTACCTACATGGCCGTTTACTTTTCGGGGGGGGCAGGTCGGCGGACAGTAGCGTCCGTAACTGCCAGCGTCACTCTGGCGCGCAGTTCAGGTAACCGCCTCACTAAAAACCGTTTTAGCAAAGGTCGCTCGCTGTCCAGCCAGGTCAGCGAACTGCGCCCGCTCGTGTGTTGCACGCAAGGAATAACGCCAAAGCCATCGATAAATGGTGTGGCGCATTGGGGGGGATAGTCCGATCCCCGTGAAGTGATCAGAGACAACTTTGTCTGCCTATAGATGGCCTATCCAGTGAGGATTCACCAAATGAGCCTTCGTCCCGCGCCCGCTTTCAAGAAAATTATCCATGGCCTGTTCTGGACGGGCCTCAGCGTGAATGCGGCTCAGGCCGCACCTGCCAATTGTTCGCAACTGGACAATTGGTCGACAACGTTCGAGGTCGGTCAGGGGCTGCAGAATGAACTGCGCAGCCCCGTTCCGGTAACGCAACTGGCGGTGGGTGACCCGAAAATTGCCGACGTGCAACCCAGTGGCAGCAGCGCGTTCATACTCACGGGCATTGCACCGGGGACCACCAGCCTGATGGTCTGGACGGCCTGTTCTAAATCGCCGCGCCAAAGCATGGTGTTCGTCAAGGGTAAAGCCACATCGGCACTGACCAGCGTGCCGTCAGTGCCCTCCGACGACCCGCTGCTGCCGAGCCAGGTGCAGACCGATATCCGTTTCGTCGAAGTCAGCCGGACCAAGCTCAAGGAAGCCTCCGCTTCGATTTTCGGTATCCGTGGCAACTTCCTGTTCGGCTCACCGAGAACCTTGCCGACCATCGGCGGCATTGTCACGCCCGCGATACCGGTGAACAACAACAACTTCAACCTCACGTTTGCTACCGGCAGTACCCTGGTGGCACTCAATGCGCTGGAAGGCAGTGGTTTCGCCTACACCCTGGCGCGGCCAAGCCTGGTAGCGCTCAGCGGGCAGAGTGCGAGCTTCCTGGCCGGCGGTGAAATACCGATTCCGGTGCCCAGTTCAGGCAGCGATAACGTGTCCATCGAGTACAAGGAATTTGGTATCCGCCTGACTCTGACGCCGACCATCGTCGGGAAAAATCGTATCGCGCTGAAGGTGGCGCCGGAAGTCAGTGAACTGGACTTCACCAACGCCGTGAGCATCGCCGGCACGATAGTCCCGGCCCTGAGCGTGCGCCGTACCGATACCAGCATCTCCCTGGCCGACGGCGAAAGCTTTGTCATCAGCGGCCTGATCAGCTCCCGCAACAATTCCCAGGTGAACAAGTTTCCGGGGCTGGGCGATATCCCGGTTCTGGGCGCATTTTTCCGCGACAACACCATCAACCGTGAAGAACGCGAACTGCTGATGATCGTCACCCCCCATCTGGTCCAGCCACTGGCTGCCAATGCACCACTACCGTCATTGCCTGGCGAACAGCTGCGCAATTACGACCCGAACTTCTACCGCATGTTTTTCCTGGAAAATGGCGACTTCGACAGTCTCAGCGGGCTCTCGCAATGATCCGGAGCCTGAACCAGACTCGCCTCGCCCTCACTCGTAACGGTGACGTTGAACGCCTGCCGGACCAGCTTCATTGCCATTGGCCGGGCGTTCAACATGTTGTAGCCAGAGGACATACGATGAAAGCAGTCATTGCAATAGCGACGACGTTAATGCTCGCAGGTTGCGCCAGTAATGGCCTGACTTCGCGACCGCCCAGCTGTGCCAAGCCCGGTTCGGAGCAGGAACTGGCCCTGAACCTGGCCGACAACATGGCCGACGAAGGCCGTTTGTATGCCAGCCTGGCGAACCTGGAAGGTTTGCCCGATGACCTGGTCCAGGTTCGCCTGCGCAAGGCTCGGGTGTTGCGCATGATGGGGCGTAGCGGCGACGCGCAGCCGTTGTACGAAAGCTTGCTCGGCACCTGTCTGACGGCGGAAGGGGAACATGGCCTGGGCCAGTTGGCCGCCGCCAAAAATGATAACGCCTCCGCTGCCACTCACCTTGAGCGTGCGGTGAAGATGGCCCCCACCGACGACAGGATGCGAAATGACCTAGGGGTCGTCTACCTCAATCAGCGACGGATCCCTGAAGCACGCTTTGAGTTCATGACCGCCATGGAGCTCAAGCAGGCAAACACACTGGCGGCACTCAATATGGTGACGCTGCTGATCTACCAGGATAACTGGAAGTCGGCTGCTGACCTGGTGACCCGCGCCGACTTGAGCCCCAAGCAAGTCGCCGAGGCGCAAACCCGCGCGGAAAAACTCAAGGCCTCCGCCAAAAAAGT
The DNA here is from genome assembly GCF_000282415.1 of Pseudomonas sp. GM60. Taxonomy (NCBI): domain Bacteria; kingdom Pseudomonadati; phylum Pseudomonadota; class Gammaproteobacteria; order Pseudomonadales; family Pseudomonadaceae; genus Pseudomonas; species Pseudomonas sp. GM60. The sequence continues at coordinate 21,664 of NZ_AKJI01000060.1, read as the reverse complement.
GGTGGCTACCGAGGGGAATCGCAAGACGGAAGTAGCCGATGCCTCTTCCAGTGCGAACAAGTAGAACGTACGAGGAATCGAGATGAAGACCAAAAGGCTGTTGATCGTGTGCATGGCTTGCCTGTCCACCACTGCCTGGGCTATTGAGCCGGGCCCCTCTTCGCCGTACCAACAAGGCACCGAACAGTGGTTGCAGTTGCAGATTCGAGGTGTGGTTGCCTCCCCTAATCTGCAAACCGCTTCGGCCGCCGAACGTGAACAGGCCATGCAGCGCTGGCTGAATAGCTTCAACTTCCCGATTCCGATGTTTTTTGAACAGGATGCTGGGGGAGATATGAGTAGCGGCAACTGAGGCATGTCGATGGGTGATCAGCCTCTGGCGTAGTCCAGAGTAGCCTGGCTGCAAAGCCGGGCTTGATGTCGTGTTCAGGAAAGTAGTCTCTACACATTATCCAACCCTGGTTGGATGATCCCGCGGCGGGAAATGTGTGGGTCCATGACAGGAAAGTGCAGATCAGGCTCGGGGGGCAAGGCCATCGCACTCGATAGCCTCCACCCGTTTTACCTCACCCGAATACTTTGAGTACACCGATCATGGCCGGGCCGATAGCGACCAGAAAGAAGCTCGGCCACAGACAGAAAATCAGTGGAAATATCAGCTTGGTACCAATTTTCGCCCCCATCTCTTCGGCGGCCTGCGTACGCCGGTCACGGAACTCATCGGCATAGATGCGCAGCGTATCGGCCACGCTGGTACCAAAGCGGATACTCTGCGCCAACAGGCTGACCAGCCCTTGTACGTCATCCAGGCCAGTGCGCACAGCCAGTTGTTTGAGCGCCGCGGTACTGGAAATGCCCGCGCGGATTTGCGCATTGACCAGGGCCAGTTCTTCAGCCAGTTCGACCTGACTGACCGACATCTCCTCAGCCACCCGTTCGATCGTCGTGGGCAAGGCAAGGCCCGACTCCACACACACGACCATCAGATCCAGCGCATCCGGAAACGCGGCACGCAACCGACCTTGTCGCAACTGCTTGCGCTTGGCGACATACAGCGCTGGCAGCAACCATCCGATACCGGCTGCCAAGACCACCACCAGCAGCCCCATGGCCAGGGAAACCCTGGGAATCATCGGCAATAGCAGCAACGCAATACCGACTAATAACAGCGGCGTCATCAAGCGCACAGCCCAGTACATCTGCACCGCTGAAGTGGAACGGTACCCAGCATGCGTCAATAAAGTCTGGGTGACGGAGGTCTGAGCCGACTCGGCCGAGGCAAAGCGCTGGCCGACCCGTTCCAGTAACAGTTGCAGATTACCCGGGGCTTCCTGCCCGGCGGTATTGCCTAAATGACCACGCTTGATCAGTGCCAGACGACGCTGCACCGGATCCTGAAGCCCCAAAATCAGCAAGCTCACGGCGACAACTGCAAGCACCGTACTCAAACCGATCGCGCCGAGGAACAACAGGCGCGCCACCTCCTCGCTTCCCGTGACCCGACTGAACAACCCGAGCAAAAAGTCCATGACCTGTACCTCCCGGTAGCGAAAACCGCTTAAACCTGAATCCGAATGATTTTGCGTATCCAGAAAATCCCGAGCAGCATGGCGAAAAACGCCCCGATGATCAGTTTGTGGCCTATGGGATCATTGAGCAGCACAGGCATGTAGGTGGGGCTTGTGACAACGATCGCAATCGCCAGCACGAATGGAATCGACACCAGCACCCAGGCTGACATCCGCCCTTCGGCCGACAGGGTCCTGACCTTGCGCTGGAAGCGAAAACGCCCGCGGATCAGGCGACTCAAACGCTCCAGCACCTCGGTCAGATTGCCGCCGGTCTCGCGATGGATGAGGATTGAGGTCACCAGCATCATCACCGTCATGCTCGGCATCCTTTCCAGCAGGCCGAGCATGGCTCGACGTACATCGTTGCCATAGTTGATGTCCGCGAAAGTCAGGCCAAACTCCTGAGCGACCGGCCCCTTATGCTCCTCGCCGACCAGGCGCAGGGTTTCGTTGAACGGGTGCCCGGCGCGCAGGGCACGGCAGATGGCATCCAGTGCATCCGGCAGGCCTTCCTCAAACCCGGCGAAGCGTTTGCCACGGTCACGAGAAATTTTCAGCAGTGGTAGCCAGAACGCTCCGAAGCCCGCCAGCAACGCCATCCACCAGACTGACGAGACCATCCAGATCGAGAAACCTGCACAGGCGCCCAGGAACAGCCCGAGCAACAACACCCGATAAGCACGATATTCATGACCGGACTGCTCGATCATCTGGGTCAGGCTCGCCATAAAGGGCAACTGCTCGAGCATGGCCTCCAGTGGCGTCAAGCGCGTCAGGTACTTCTGTCGCAACACCGTCTGCATATTGGGCAGATTGTTGGCTTTCTCCAGAACGTGCAAACGGCCGCGGATGCGCTTGCGCATCTTGCCGGCCTCGCCGAACACCGGCACCACCACCCCCTGAGACAGGAGGAACACAGCGATAAACACCATGCCGAGGAACATCAGAATGAATTCACCAGGAATATTGTTCATGACTGCCGTGCCTCCATCCATTCAGGCCTGAACATCGTAAGCGGCAACTCGATGCCGCGTTTGGCCAGCACATCGCGGAACGCGGGGATCATGCCGCTGGGCCGATAATCACCAAGCACTTCGCCGTTTTCGCCCATGCCATGGCGCACGAAGGAAAAGATTTCGGTCATGGTGATGATCTCGCCTTCCATGCCGTTGATTTCCTGCACGCTGACCAGTCTGCGCTTGCCATCCTCTTGGCGTTCCAGTTGGATCACCACATCAATGGCCGAAGCGATCTGCTGCCGCATGGCCTTGATCGGAAAGGTCGCCCCGGTCATCGACACCATGTTCTCGACTCGCCCCAACGCATCGCGTGCGGTGTTGGCGTGGATCGTGGTCAACGAGCCGTCGTGGCCGGTGTTCATCGCAGTCAGCATGTCCAGCGCTTCGACGCCGCGCACTTCGCCGATCACTATGCGGTCCGGACGCATCCGCAGGCTGTTGCGCACCAACTCCCGCTGGCTCACTTCGCCACGACCCTCGATGTTCGAAGGCCGGGTTTCCAGGCGCACCACATGGGGTTGCTGCAATTGCAGTTCGGCCGAATCTTCGATGGTGACAATCCGCTCGTTTTGCGGAATGAAACTGGACAGCACGTTGAGCATGGTGGTCTTGCCGCTGCCGGTACCGCCGGAAATCAGCACGTTCAAGCGCCCACGGACAATCGCCTTGAGCAGCAGGGCAATGGCCGGGGTCAACGTTCCCACCTGAATCAGACTGTCGGTATTGAGCAGGTCCACCGCAAAGCGCCGAATCGACATGCTCGGGCCATCGATGGCCAGCGGCGGGATAATCGCGTTGACCCTCGAACCGTCCTTGAGCCGGGCATCCACCAACGGCGAGGACTCGTCGATACGCCGCCCCAGGCTGGAGACGATGCGGTCGATGATGTTCAACAAATGCTGATCATCGCGAAAACGCACATCGGTCCGTTGCAGTTTGCCGAAGCGCTCGACATATACCGAGGCAGAGCCGTTGACCAGAATGTCGGACACGCTGTGATCGGCCAGCAACGGTTCCAGAGGCCCCAGGCCGAGCACCTCGTCGGTGATCTGCTTGATGATCAACTGACGGCTGACGGTACTCACCGGTGCCGAATGCTCATCGAGCAGGCGCTGGCAAATATCGCGAATCTGCCGAGCAGCCTCGGCCTGTTCAAGGGAGTCCAGCAAGGACAGGTCCATGACCTTGAGCAACTGCTGGTAGATCTTTTCCCGCCACTCCGCCTCCACCGGGGTGACCTGGCTTTTGGTTTCGTAAAGAACGTCTGGTGCCACACGTTCCCACGCCATTATTTCCTCTGGCGGATCCAGCAGATCGTCGCCCGGTTGGGCAGCGGCGGGTTTACCGGACTGTTTGCGCAAGCGGTTACGAAAGTCGCTGATCATGGTTCATCCCCCGAAAAAACGGTTGAAGGCGCGTTTGAGCAAGCCTTTGTTGCCGGCCACCTGTTGACCGACCAGGTCCTCGGTCATGTCGCGCAGTGCAGTAGTAATTGCTGCCCTCGGCGCATGCAGCCCCAACGGCACGCCAGTGTTCTGACTCTGGCTGACCAGATTGAAGTCGTTGGGTAATTTCGACAGATTGGTGCAGCGCAGCGCCTCGCCGACATCTTTAAGACTGATCGCTGCGGCCTTGTCATAACGGTTGACCACGATCTGCAATTGATCCCCACGCACACCCAGGTCATCGCGAAGAATCCGCACCAGAGAGCTGGCATCGCGCAGATGACTGACGCTCTGTTGCACCACCACGTACACCCGATCCACCTGCTCCAGCACAGAACCGGTGAGGTGATCGATTTGCCGCGGCAGGTCGACCACCACCCAGCCATAGCTGGCGCGGGCCAACTGCAACAGGGTGTCAAGTTGCTCGGGTTGGGCATCCTGCGGCAAACACAGCTCACCGGCCCGACCGCCCAGCACATGCAAGGTCGGGCTGAAGTGACTGCAAAAACCGCGTAACGCGACGCTGTCCATGCCGTTGATCTGATGCAACACCTCCAGATGGCTGTGCGTCTGCGCCACATCCAGATAATGCGTCACGCTGCCAAATTGCAGGTCCATATCCAGCAGCAAGGTACTGCCGCCTTTCATGCTGAGCTGTTGTGCCAGGTTGCAGGCCACCAGGGTTCCGCCGGAACCGCCTTTTGCACTCATCACGGCGATCAATTTTCCGTCAGCCCCACTGCCGCTCCGAACCTCCGTAACCAGCCGATTCATGGCGGCGACCAGTTCGGTCTCGGCGATGGGCTCCGGCAGCACGTCCCGGGCACCGGCCTGCATCGCCAGGCGCATGGCTTCCTGTTCGCTCAGCAGTCCGCACACCAACATCGGCGGACGCTCATGGGCCGGGTGTTGCAACAGTGCCGACAATTCCTCGCGCCACAGGTGGCTGACGCGCAACAGCAACAGATCGGGCATGCGGTCCAGACTGTAGAGCGGGTCAACATGCCCATTGCTCACCAGGCGAGTGCTTACCTCCAGGCCAGGCATGCGCTGACAGACACTCTGCAGATCGCGTAAAGAGTTGGCATCACGGCTGCTGATCAGCAACCGCAACCCGGTTTTGCCAGTCGAACTGGCAATCGGCGTTTCCTTCATATTCAGCATGGTGTGATCTCCCCGGAATCAGAGTGACGCCCGAGACTTTCGCGCGGCAACGTTGCCCTGAATGCAGGCAAGGTAATGGGCACGCCGAACCCGGGAATAAACAGATTGAAAACGAAGTTTTGCAGACTCAACTGGACATAGCGGATGGCACGAAAGCCGTTTGCGCTGACCAGGTCAGCTGGGTTGGCCACCAGGGCGCCATTTGCGTCCAGGTAGGTCAACGTCAGATTAGTGGTGGCCAGATTGCTGATCAGCTGGCTCGTACCTGCATCGGTCGCAGCATTGAAGATTGCCCGCCGCAACACCACCGGATCGCTGATATTGCAGACGGCTGCCAGGCGCGCACCACGGCGCGCGGCCTCATCCAGTGCATTGACCGTGAAGTACAGGCGGCCCATTTCCAACACGCCAAACAACAGTGTGAACACCAGCAGACCAACGAAGGCGAACTCCACCGTATAGATTCCGCGCATGTGTTTTCTATTCATCACAGTGCCCTCATCACGGTAGTGGCAACCAGCGGAATGTTCAGCGCAATCTGATTGCCAAAAAAACCCGGAATCGAGCCGGCACAATTGCCACTGCCAATCACCGGGCAGAACGTATAGGTGATGGTGACTCGCACATGGTCGGTGCCCACCGCGGCGACGACCACGTTGTCAGGCGTCAACCCGGACAACACAGCGGTGCCGGTGTTGGCAGGCACGCCATACACCGCAACGTTTTTCGTCTGGGTCTGCAGCGCATTGCTCAGAGAGACCGCACCCAGCGTCGAGTCCCAGGCGTGGTTTGCGACAAAACGGTCGGCATCACGGCTGGCCTGCAGCAACACGTTGTACTGATAGAGCATGCGGCCGATCTCACCGAGGCTCAGTAACAGCAGCAACAACACCGGCAGGACGAGGGTGAACTCCACCATGGCCAGGCCTTGCTGGCGCTTCGAATGTTTAAACGCGTGAAGTCTCATGACGCCTCCTATGAGTCAGTGCTCGGAGTACCGCTGCCGTTGAGATAGGTTTTGTAGAGCTGAATGATCTGTGGGCCGGAATCGGTTGACGGCGTAGGGCCGGCCACGTTGTCGCCTTCGCACTCCTTCACGAACTGCCCGAAGATCTGAGCGTCCCCGCCACCGCCATCCATTGGTTGCACCACGTAATAGCAGCCAAAACCGAGGACAGGGATCGAGGTTGAACCGCCTTGTTTGCCAGTGCAGTTGCCCACCACAATTTTCATCATCCGGCGCTCGAACACGCCATGGCTCTCACAACCACTGCCAGACCCTGCCACACACCCGGCAACGCTCGTGCGCCAGTCGTTGTAGTCAAATATCGCGTCGCCGCCCGCCGTGAGATTGCCGTTGCTCGAGGTGACGGTTTTCCCTTTGTACTTCGCCTGTGCCGGTGTGACCGAGTCGTCGTAAGTGATCGCGGGGTTGCTGGACTCGGTCACCATGTCCGGCGGATAGTCCGAGGCACTGACCGGGCCGTTGTAGATGCCGAAGCGTGTGTTCAAGCCTTGGGAGGTAGGGCCGACCTTGTTGCCAGGTGCGGTCTGGACGTTGTCCCCCACAGTGCGGCAGACCTTGCCACCTCCGGCCAGATCCTCCCTGACCGTACTGCCGCCCGAACCAAAATCGAGCAACTGAAAGTTGCCTGGACCAATGGGCGACGAATTGCCGGCAGCCGTCTTCAATACCTGCAAATCACCAAACTGGAAGCCCCAGAACACGCCGGCGCCAGGGTTGTATTGAGTCGGGTCGCCACAGACCATCAAAGGTGCGAGATCACAAGGACTGGTAGGGCTGGGTCCGGCAGTGGCGATTGCCGCCACCGCTTTGGCCCCCAGACCGCCAGAACCGAATACCTGGGCGAAGTTCCAGAAAAATCCGGTCAGGTTATAGCTCGGTACCGATACCCGAACGTATTTGGCATTCGCTGGCCCGGGATAGGAGAACGGCCCATAGACACTGCTTGCCAGTTCCACCACCGCGAATGTGGCTGCGTTGCCACCAACCGCCGTTGCCAATTCTGTGTTGCCCGTGGCATTCGCATTGTGCGTCAGCGTATTGAGTGCGGCAGTGCGCGTCGTACTGGCAATATTGATTCCACCTTCCACCTGACTCAGGGTTTTGGCACCACTCAGGGCCGCGGCGTCCACCGCATTCTGCAAGCGCGTTTTGTTCAGCATCATGTGCCCGCCGTCCAGAGCCAGTGCGGCCACCATGCCAATCGCCGCCAACGCGATCACCATCAATACACTCACCGATCCTTTCTGGCGCCTTGGCGTCGCAGTGAACGGCTGCTGAATACGACGATTCATCATCAAGCCCTCATTTGCCAATACTGATGCGGATCGGCTCCGCCAAGACCTGGTGTCCAGGACCTGTTACGCCCTGTCAGCGAATGTTGACTACTTTGGTTTCGACCCCGCGGATGACGGTGACAGCCCCACTACTTTCGCCACCGCTGCGTTGCACCACGCGTTTTGGCACCGTGGCGGTGGCCACCGTCATGACCGGTGCGGCAGGCGCTACAGGTGCAACGGCCGCGATTTTTTTCTCGGAGTTCAGCGGATTGCGCAAGGTCAATTGCAGTTTCCCTTCCGTTTGCGCCGTGACCAGGGTTTCAGCCTCTGCGGTCGTCATTTCCAGCGTCACTGCACGCACCACCACCGGTTGGGTCTTGTCGGTACCTGCCGTCTGGTCCACCGCCAATACCCGCAAGTTCTCGAGGATGGTCCTGGACACGGCGCTGTTGCTGCCGGCACTGGTGGTTTTGGTCGCGAGTACATCGACCCGGTTACCCGGCAACAGGAACCCGCCCACACCGACCACATCATCCACCCGTACCGAGATGGCACGCTTGTCTGTCGCAATCAGCGAAGCCAGAGTGCTGCCACCCAAGTGCTCGCTCAGACGCGCACCGCGCACAATGTCGCCCTTCAGAATGTCGAACGTTGCGATCTTGCCCACAGCCTTTTCGCTCAAGTCGAAGGCGTCTTCCGGGATCGTATCCATGGGCATGCGTACGGTCGTGACCTGCTGAGCCTCGACCATCTGCCCGAATGGAATCTCTACTGTGGCGACCACTACGCTTCGAAGGTGATCATCCGGGCTGGCATTGAGCCGGGCGCTCAGCCAGGAGTCGGCCATCCATGCAGCACCAAGGCCCATGACCAGGGAAACGCCTATCAGGGAAAGAGTACGAGAGCTCATGTCAGTATCTCCGTATCAAAGAAAGTCGAGCTGGACGAAGTAGTTGTGCCAGGCCCATTCCAACTCTTGCGGTGACAGTGGTCCGGAACCGCCCATGTAACGTTGACGATCGAGCGCCATGCTCAGGAGATCGCGGGGATGGCAAGGCACCAGGGGCATGCCTTCACTTGCATAAAGCCTTTGCAGCACATAACGCACCAGCAACTGGTCATAAGGCACGCCCAGACGCTCGCTTTCCTGACGCCAGATCTTTTCGTACTCCTCAGGCTTCAGATAACCGAATTGCAGCTTGTAGCCAATCCGGCGAAGAAAGGCCTCATCGGCCAACTCCAGGGGATTGAGGTTGGTGGAAAACACCAGAATCAGATCGAACGGCAGCTCGCAATGCCGACCGCCGCCCAGGTTGAGGAAATCGCACTTCTCTTCCATCGGGACGATCCAGCGATTCAACAACTCCGCGGGTGCCATGCGCTGACGCCCCATGTCATCGATGATGAACAGGCCATTGCTGGCCTTGAGCTGCAAAGAAGCCTGGTATTGGCGGGTGTTAGTGTCATAGCGAACGTCCAGTTGCTCCATGCTCAACTCACCGCCAGTGACGACGATCGGGCGTTTGCAGCGCAGCAATCGACGGTCGATCCCTTCGTTGAGCATCAGATTGTTCTGTTGAACGTTATCTTCGAACCGCTGATGCACTTGCGGGTCATAGATCTCGATCACGGACTCGTTGATGACGATGGCATGAGGCACCCAGATGGCCTCGGTGAACAGACGGATCAACCGACGGCTGATGTAGGTCTTGCCAGTACCCGCGGGGCCATAAATCATAATGGCGCGCCCGGAGTTCATCGCCACACCTAACTGATCGAGCATGCTGTCGGTAAGCACTACGCCAGCAAAGGCATTGCGCATATCGTTGGCGTTGATGCGACCATGGTGAATGGTTTGCAGTTTGATCAGGGATCGGTAGGTGTCCACCGGGAAGGGTGCCGCACCGATATAGCCACTGCGGGACAAGGCATCGCGGGCGGCGCTGCGACCGCGTTCGGTCAGGCCATAACGCAGCATTTGCCCACTTGTCGATTGCGACCCCAACTGGCCAAGCACTTCGACACGACCGTCCTTGCGCAGAAACGCCAGGACTTCATCAAGTACGGCGCCGGTCAGCGCCAGGCGCTCCACCAGCCGCGGCATGTCCAGCACGCCAGCGTCATACAAGTGTTTGCATACCAACTCACCGAGGAAACTGTCTGTCAGTCCAGTTTCGCGGATTGTGCACGGCTGGGGAGCCAGTCGTTGCACCGCGCCCCGAGCGCTGGGGTAGGCATCACTATCGACAATGATGTGCATGACTAGCCTCCGAATCCACCGGCAACCAGTTGCCAGTAGACGCTGATTAAAGTGCCTATCAAGATTGCAATCGAATAAGGGAAAGGCTTGCTGGCTACTTCATCTGAAGTTGGCGCCAGATAGGCCTGCGCCTTCAGAATCAACCAATAACGTCCCAGGGTCTGAAGCAGCTGGCCGCGATACAGCACAATCAAAAAACCGCACACGCCACCGGCTATCAGGCTGAACAAGGCAGCCCACAATGCAAAATGGAAGGGTAAAAAGCTGCCGACCATGGCCATTAACTTGACGTCGCCGGCGGCCATGCCACCCAAGGCGTACATCGGCAGAAACAGTGCAAAACAGACCAGGATGCCCAACAGGCTGTCACCCAATCCGCTGACGCCACCTAAATACATTTGACCGCCCAGTCCCAGGGCAAGGCCCAACAGGACCAGCATGTTGGGAATACGGTGGCGACGCAGATCGCTCACCACCGCCACGCCCAATAGTCCTAGCAGTAAAACAGTCATTACCAACAATTCCATGGACATGGCGCGCCCCCCCTAACCGGGATTATCGTTAGCAGGTAGCACCTTTGACCGCTGCGCAAAGTGCTGTAATCCTGGTGTTCACCTCGGCCCCCAAAAGAATAAACATTGCGGCAACCGCTACCGTAACTAATCCACCGGCCACGGCGTATTCCACAATTGTCAGGCCATCTTCATCTTTGGCGAACTTGGTGATTGAAGTTCTGATTGTTAGCAGATTCATTTTTGTATACCTCGCTTCAGCCGTGATATGGATCAGAAAGTACGTTGGCGGGGACAGCGTGAAGTCTATTGAGTTGCCCGGTCTATCAGAGAAACTGTAAAACTGGTTGCTCTATGGATATCACCGCGCCCCCGCCACAACGAGTGGTTGTCATCAGCAGGTGGCACCTTTGACCGCAGCGCACAGTGCTGTGATCCTGGTGTTCACGGCGCCACCTAAAAGAATAAACATTGCAGCAACAGCTACCGTAATTAATCCACCGGCTACCGCGTATTCCACAATGGTCAGGCCATCTTCATCTTTGGCGAACTTGGTAATTGAAGTTCTGATTGTTTGCAGATTCATTTTTTAGTACCTCGTTTCAGCGGTCATACGACTCAGAAAATACATTGGCGGGGTCTGCGCGAAGTTCATTGAGTTGCCGGTCGATCAGAGAAACTGTAAAACCGGTTGCTCCATGAATATCACCGCGCCCCACCACAGTGGGTTACTGTCATCAGCAGGTAGCGCCTTTGACCGCAGCGCACAGCGCTGTGATTCTGGTGTTCACGGCACCGCCCAAAAGAGTGAACATTGCGGCAACAGCTACCGTGATTAATCCGCCGGCCACCGCGTATTCCACAATGGTCAGACCGTCTTCGTCTTTGGCGAACTTCACTACCGAAGCCTTGATTGTTTGCATGATCATTTTGGCCACCTCACTCAAATGTTGTGTTTCTGAGGCAGAACTTTCTGTGCTGCCTGATGCAACCCTAGTCAGTAAGCAGGCATAGGCGTTAGGAGGATTTTGCACATCGTTAGGACTTTTTTGCGCAGCGGCCGGATACGGTTCATTGGCCTTTGCAGAAGTCGCGAGAGGGGTAAACAAGGCATTGAAACGCAACGGCAATTGCCATTGATTCAGAAGCGACAAGTGGTTAAACCCGGGTTCGTCGACAACACACCCGCAAACACTGGGACCGGACAACCTTCCAGGAAACACATAGATCGAACAGATCTGTAATTCGTCGTTTTTATAAGGATTCAATCTGCAAAGTGATGGCGTATTGGCAATACTAGCGAGTAGAGAGTCAATCAGACCTGCCGAGTAGAGACATGACGTCCAATTTGACCAAAAGGCCATCGCTCCTATGGTTCGATCTGACTCATGATCGATCCACGAAAGAACTCATCGCACAGTTCGAGGGTACCTGCGACTGCAAACTGGCGAAAAACTCCGCGCTGCCCATCGGGGAACAGGCGGACATGATCTGCATGCATTTCGATCGCCCCGACACACCAGGCTTGAGGCTGTTGCTGGAGATCAAACGCAGCACACCGGGCATCCCGATCACCATGTTCACCGTGCAGCACTCAGAGGAACTGGCCGTCTGGGCCATGCGTTCCAGCGTCTGGGAATACATGGTGCTCCCGCTCTCGCTCACAGAGAAAAGTCGCTACCTGACTGCTGTAGTTCAGCTCTGCGAGCTGCGCCGAAATGTGACCGACCTGCGCAAGACGATGCTGATCGACCACTCCCCAACCCTGCCGGACAGCATCCGGCTGACCTCAGGGCACCAAAAACACCAGGCGCTGAGCAATGTCATGCTGTACATCGAACAGCACTTTCGAGACAGCATCGATCAAAGGGATTTGGCGCAGCGCTGCGGCATGACGACATTTCGCTTCAGCCGCCTGTTCAAGGAAGCCAATGGACTTGGCTTCACGGATTACATCTTGAACAAGCGCATGAACTTCGCCAAAGAACTGCTCGACAACAGCCAGATGCCTATTACCAGCATCGGCTATGAGGCCGGCTTCAAGGATCCGTCCTACTTCGCTCGTGCCTTCAAGCAGTTCGCAAACTGCACGCCCAGTGAATACCGCTTGGCACGTCAAGTCAGAGCGACTGCAGCAGCGCAACTGGCGCAGGATGAAACTATCACTGAAGCGCTCGAAAGCCTGATAGAAAGCCTCAGCGGTTGATCGGCACCCGCAAGATTGCGCCCATGCCGGGCGCACATGAAAAAGGGGCAGACTTCACAGTCCGCCCCTCGGCTTCTTACTCAAAACCGCGAAACACTGCGCATCGCATCCACCAGATATCGCATCGCAATCCGGTCGTTCTCCGACAACTCGCGATACCGCTCCACCAGCTTCAACTCCTCGGAATTAAGCCGGCGCCTTCGCCGCCCCATACCCAGGCACGGAAAGATCCCCAACATTTCAGTGATGCCTTGTACTTTCGACATGGACGATGTCCCTCTCTACGTCAAAAAGAAAACTGCAAAAACCGCATCGCCCTACCCTTTTTCAGCGGTCACCTCGTGCCAACTGAATCCCACCGGCCTGAGGGCAGAAACCGGTTATGCCCATAGAATAGGAACTAAATTGGCGCTGAAAAGCGGTTTTTAGAGTAATTAGTCAAAAAAAGCAGAAATGCCGCATAAATCAGAAATCTCTGTGGGAAACGTTTACCGGAAATGTCTTGTTTCATAGCGGTGCCACTGCCACGCCATCAATCATTTTTGCTCTGCCACCGAACGGTTTAAGCTATTTGGCATCTGTTTAAAGTCCGTTGCGTTTGGCCGAAGGCATGTCCGAACCTCCATTTCTGATCCAGCACGTGCCAGGAACGGCGCGGGATTGTTCACGACAGGTTGTACTTATGCACCGCAGGAATTTGCTCAAAGCGTCCATGGCCATCGCTGCCTACACCGGTTTGTCTGCCTCCGGCCTGTTGGCTGCGCGGGCCTGGGCCGGTAATGGCACGGCTGACGGCGAGGCACAGGCGTTCGATTTCGAAGCCCTGAAAATCCAGGCCAAGCAACTTGCCGGCAACCGCTATCAGGACACCAAGCAAGTGCTGCCGCCGACCCTGGCGACCATGACCCCACAAAATTTCAACGCGATCCGCTACGACGGCAATCATTCGCTGTGGAAGGATTTGAAAGGTCAGCTGGACGTGCAGTTTTTTCACGTCGGCATGGGTTTCAAGCAGCCGGTGCGCATGTACAGCGTCGACCCCAAGACACGTCAGGCGCGGGAGGTGCATTTCCGCCCTTCGCTGTTCAACTATGAAAACACCACGGTCGATACCAAGCAGCTCACGGGCGATCTGGGTTTCTCCGGGTTCAAGCTGTTCAAGGCCCCGGAACTGGACCGGCACGACGTGCTGTCTTTCCTCGGCGCCAGCTATTTCCGTGCGGTAGACGCCACTGGCCAATACGGCCTGTCGGCACGCGGTCTGGCGGTCGATACCTACGCCAAGAAGCGCGAAGAATTCCCCGACTTCACCAAGTTCTGGTTCGAAACCCCGGACAAGGACAGCACCCGTTTCGTGGTCTACGCCCTGCTGGACTCGCCAAGTGCCACCGGCGCCTACCGTTTCGATATCGATTGCCAGGCCAGTCAGGTCGTCATGGCCGTCGACGCCCACATCAATGCGCGTACCGCCATCGAACAACTGGGCATCGCACCGATGACCAGCATGTTCAGCTGCGGCACCCACGAGCGGCGCATGTGCGACACCATCCACCCGCAGATCCACGATTCGGATCGCCTGGCAATGTGGCGTGGCAACGGCGAGTGGATCTGCCGTCCGCTGAACAACCCGGCAACCCTGCAATTCAATGCCTTCGCCGACACCGACCCGAAAGGTTTCGGCCTGGTGCAGACCGACCACGAGTTCGCCAGTTATCAGGACACCGTCGACTGGTACAGCAAACGACCGAGCCTGTGGGTAGAACCTACAACCGCGTGGGGCGAAGGCTCTATCGATCTGTTGGAAATTCCTACAACCGGCGAAACCCTGGATAACATCGTCGCGTTCTGGACTCCGAAGAAACCGGTCGCGGCCGGCGATTCCCTGAACTACGGCTACAAGCTGTACTGGAGCGCTTTGCCGCCGGTCGGAACGCCACTGGCGCGGGTCAACGCGACCCGTTCGGGCATGGGCGGCTTCACTGAAGGTTGGGCGCCGGGCGAGCATTACCCGCCAGTCTGGGCGCGCCGGTTTGCGGTGGACTTCACTGGCGGCGGGCTGGATCGCTTGCCGCAAGGTACGGGCATCGAACCGGTGGTGACGTGCTCCAACGGCCAGGTCAAGGATTTCAACGTGCTGGTGCTGGATGACATCAAGGGCTACCGGATTACCTTTGACTGGTTCCCGACCAATGACAGTGTGGCCCCGGTGGAGCTACGGTTGTTTATTCGCACCAATGACCGGACGTTGAGCGAGACCTGGTTGTATCAGTATTTCCCGCCGGCGCCGGAGAAGCGTAAGTACACCTGAAGTTAAAGGGTTGTCTGGCCGGGCCCTTTCGCGGGCAAGCCTCGCTCCTACAAGTTGATGTCGAGCCTATCATCCTCGTCCGACACTAACCTGTAGGAGCGAGGCTTGCCCGCGAAGATGGCCTAACAGCCAACAAACATCCCTGCACAGAAACGCAAAAGCCCCGATCACATCGATCGGGGCTTTTTGCTTTTAGCGCATCACTCAGTCACGCAAATCCGACTCATGAATCGGCTGATCCCGATGCGTCGCGCGTTGATACTGCGCCGGCCAGATGGCCTTGTGTCCACCCAAATCATCATCCGCATGCAATGGCCAGTACGGGTCGCGCAGCAGCTCACGGGCGAGGAAGATAATGTCCGCCTGACAGGTGCGCAGAATGTGCTCGGCCTGGGCCGGCTCGGTGATCATTCCTACGGTGCCGGTGGCGATGCCTGACTCCTTGCGCACTCGTTCGGCGAAGCGGGTTTGATAACCGGGGCCTGTAGGAATTTCCGCGTTGACCGCCGTGCCGCCCGACGACACATCGATCAGGTCCACACCCAAATCTTTGAGGCGACGCGCCAGTTCAACGGTTTCATCCGGATTCCAGCCGTCTTCCACCCAATCGGTGGCCGAGACCCGTACGAACACCGGCAACTCCTCAGGCCACACCGCACGCACCGCTTCGGTGACTTGCAGCACCAACCGAATTCGATTCTCGAACGAACTACCGTATTGATCGCGTCGCTGATTGCTCAAGGGCGATAGAAATTGATGCAACAGGTAACCATGAGCCGCGTGAACTTCGACGACTTTGAAACCGGCGATCAGCGCCCGTTTCGCTGAATCAACGAACGCCTGGATGACCTCGGCAATTTCACTCTCATTCAGCTGCTTCGGTGGTGTGTGCTGTGGGTCGAACGCAATGGGCGAAGGGCCGACCGGCGTCCAGCCGCCATCTTCAGGTTTGACGCTACCGTGCTTGCCGATCCACGGCCGATGGGTGCTGGCCTTGCGCCCGGCGTGGGCCAGTTGAATACCGGCGACAGCGCCTTGAGCGGCGATGAAACGCGTGATGCGTTGCAGGGGTTCGATCTGTTCGTCATTCCACAAACCGAGGTCTTCGGCGGTGATGCGTCCATCGGCGGTCACCGCCGTGGCTTCAGTAAAAACCAGACCGGCCCCACCGACAGCACGACTGCCGAGATGAACCAGGTGCCAGTCATTGGCCAGGCCATCGACACTCGAATACTGGCACATCGGTGACACCGCGATGCGGTTGAGCAGGGTCAATTGGCGAAGGGTATAGGGTTCAAGCAGCAGACTCATGGGGCACCTCTCGAATCAGTGGGCAGGCTCCAGGGTTCTGTTTGAAAGTCGACGAGTGACAGGAAAAAGGTGCAGCACCCGCCCCCGCGGGCAAAAAATTCGACAAGACGTCACAAGGAAAATCAAGCAGTGCTTAGAGCCTAGTCGACATTGACGGTTGAGGGAGGGTTCCGAGAGATTCGGTGTGAGGGAAATCGCTTCGCGAGCAAGCCCGCTCCCACAGGGTCTGCGCAGATCCTGTGGGAGCGGGCTTGCTCGCGAATGGGGTCAACGCGGTTCTATGTGGGCAATCATCAACTGGACCGTCTCATTCCCGCGAAACTCGTTAAGGTCGAGCTTGTAGGCCAGTTCCACCCATTTGATGGTCGGGTTCGGCCAGATATCGCGGTCGATTCCGAACGCGATGCCGTCCAGCTTCACCGAACCGCATTCACTTCTCAGCACAACTTTGAGGTGCCGTTCACCAACAACCCGTTGTTCGACCAACTGGAACACACCATGGAACAACGGCTCCGGGAAGTGTTGCCCCCAAGGACCGGCATGCCGCAATGCACGCGCCAGTTCGAGGTGAAATTCTTCGACCGCCAAAGTCCCGTCCGACAGCAGTCGCCCGGTCAGGTCCTCCTCGCGCAATTGCCTACGCACTTCAGCGTCAAAGGCTTCGGCGAACAGCGGAAAATTCGCTTCCGGCAAGGTCAAGCCTGCCGCCATGGCATGGCCGCCGTACTTGCTGATCAAATTTGGGTGCTGAGCCGCCACCACGCTCAAGGCGTCGCGAATATGGAAGCCTTGCACCGAACGCCCCGAGCCTTTGAGCATGCCATCGCCTGCATCGGCAAATGCGATGGTCGGGCGGAAATAGCGCTCTTTCATACGCGAGGCGAGGATGCCGATGACACCCTGGTGCCACTCGGGATCGAACAGGCACAGGCCGAACGGCATCGATTCCACCGGCAAATCCTTGAGCTGGGCCAGCGCCTCGCGCTGCATGCCCTGCTCGATGGATTTGCGGTCCTGGTTCATGCCGTCCAGCTGGATAGCCATTTCCCGGGCGAGCCCGGCGTCTTCGGTGAGCAGGCATTCGATGCCCAGGCTCATGTCATCCAGCCGCCCCGCCGCGTTCAGGCGCGGGCCGACAATGAACCCAAGATCCGTGGACGTGATGCGCGCATGATCACGCTTCGCCACTTCGAGGATCGCCTTGATCCCCGGCCGCGCACGTCCGGCGCGGATTCGCTCGAGGCCTTGGTGGACGAGAATCCGGTTGTTGGCGTCCAGCGGTACCACGTCGGCGACGCTGCCGAGGGCCACCAGGTCCAGCAGCTCGCCGATGTTCGGCTGCGGCTTGCTCTCGTACCAGCCGAGGCTGCGCAGGCGTGCGCGCAGGGCCATCAGCACGTAGAAAATCACCCCGACGCCGGCCAGTGCCTTGCTCGGAAACCCGCAGCCCGGCTGGTTGGGATTGACGATGGCATCGGCCAGCGGCAATTCATCGCCCGGCAAGTGGTGGTCGGTGACCAGCACGTTGAGGCCAGCCTTTTTCGCCGCCGCCACGCCTTCAACGCTGGAGATGCCGTTGTCCACGGTGATCAGCAACTGCGGCGTGCGGGTCAGCGCCACCTCAACGATT
The DNA here is from genome assembly GCF_000282415.1 of Pseudomonas sp. GM60. Classification (NCBI taxonomy): domain Bacteria; kingdom Pseudomonadati; phylum Pseudomonadota; class Gammaproteobacteria; order Pseudomonadales; family Pseudomonadaceae; genus Pseudomonas; species Pseudomonas sp. GM60. The sequence goes on along the minus strand of NZ_AKJI01000060.1, from coordinate 3,934 downwards.
TCAGGCGTAAGGCCGTAGCCATACTCGAAGCGGTTCGGCACCAGATAATCAACGTGAGCCGCGCCCAGCAGTCGCAGGCCCAACATGCCCACGGTACTGGCCGTCGCGCCGTCGGCGTCGAAGTCGCCGACAATCAGAATCCGCTGACGCTGCTCCAGCGCGGTCACCAGCAAATCCACCGCGGCATCGATGCCCTTGAGCTGCTGGAACGGAATCAGCCGCGCCAGGCTCTTGTCCAGTTCAGCCTCTGAAACCACGCCCCGCGCCGCGTACAGACGGGTTAGCAGCGGCGGCAGGTCACCGAGGAATGGCAGGGTGTCGGGCAACAGGCGAGGTTCGATGCGCATGGGGTGACAGGTACTTCTCTTGAATACGTAGGATAAAACCGGATGACGTGGCGAAAAATCAGCCGCGTTCGCCGCTCAGCCACTGCAACTGGACTTCGTGCTGACCACGGTCGTCGGTGACGAAAATCGTCCCTTCGCTGATCATCACGTCCCACTTGATAACGCGCGGCATGTCTTTGGCCAGGGTTTCCAGAACTTCCTGCGGCACAGCAGCGATGTGCACGTTTTTCAGGTTCTTGATCGCCGGGATCACTTTGGTTTCCCAGACGCGCAAGCTGCCGTAGGCCAGCAGGCTGGTGCGTTCGGTGCGACGCGAGCACCACGTCAGGCGGTCGGCGTCTGGCTGACCGACTTCGATCCAGTGCAGTACGCGATCATCCAGGCTCTTTTCCCACAGGGCGGGTTCATCCACGTCTGACAGACCACGGCCAAACGACAGCTGCTCGTTGTACCAGAAGGCGTAGGCCAGCAGCCGCACAGTCATGCGCTCTTCGGTTTCCGAAGGGTGACGGGCGATGGTCTGCTTCACCGTCTCGTAAACGCTGCGGTCGAGGTCGGTAAGGTTCAGTTCAAACTTGTAGGTCGTGGACGGCTGGGCCATGAACGGGCTTCTTGATACGTGGAAAGGCGGCAAGTCTAACCGATGCGGCAGGCTTCGCGGCCATCAACCTTGAGCGACTGACGGCGGGCTGTGCTAAAACGCTCTATCAGCCAAGCCTTTGTCCTACAGGATCCAGCATGCCGTTCACCGCCAAACCCCTCTCAGGTCTGAAAGTCATCGAATTGGGCACGTTGATCGCCGGGCCGTTTGCCTCGCGCATTTGCGGCGAATTCGGTGCCGAGGTCATCAAGATCGAATCCCCCGACGGTGGTGATCCGTTGCGCAAATGGCGCAAGTTGTATGAAGGCACGTCACTGTGGTGGTTCGTTCAGGCACGCAACAAAAAGTCCCTGACCTTGAACCTGAAACACCCGGACGGCCTGGCGATCCTGAAAAAGTTGCTCGGTGAAGCGGACATCCTCATCGAGAATTTTCGCCCCGGCGTGCTGGAAAAGCTCGGTCTGGGCTGGGACGTCTTGCACGCACTGAACCCGAAACTGGTGATGGTGCGCCTTTCGGGTTTCGGCCAGACCGGGCCCATGAAGGATCAACCGGGTTTTGGTGCGGTCGGTGAATCCATGGGCGGCCTGCGCTACATCACCGGGTTTGAGGATCGACCGCCGGTACGCACCGGGATTTCCATCGGCGACTCGATTGCGGCGCTCTGGGGCGTGATCGGTGCGCTGATGGCTTTGCGTCATCGCGAGGTCAATGGCGGCCAGGGTCAAGTGGTGGATGTGGCGCTGTACGAAGCGATCTTCGCCATGATGGAAAGCATGGTCCCGGAGTTCGACGTGTTCGGTTTCATTCGCGAACGCACCGGCAACATCATGCCCGGCATCACACCCTCCTCGATCCACACCAGCGCCGACGGCAAACATGTACAGATCGGCGCCAATGGCGATGCGATTTTCAAGCGATTCATGCTGATCATCGGCCGCGAAGACCTGGCCAACGACCCGGCGCTGGCCAGCAATGACGGGCGTGACAGCCGTCGCGACGAGATTTATGGGGTGATTGATCGCTGGGTCAATGCGCTGCCGCTGGACACCGTCATCGAGCAGTTGAATCAGGCCGACGTCCCCGCCAGCCGGATCTTCAGCGCCGAAGATATGTTCAGTGATCCGCAGTACCTGGCTCGGGAAATGTTCCTGAAGGCAAAGCTGCCGGACGGCAAAGATTTCAAGATGCCGGGAATTGTGCCGAAACTCTCAGAGACACCCGGCAGTTCGCAATGGGTCGGGCCGCAGTTGGGCGAACACAATGCGCAGGTACTCAACGATCTTGGCTACGACAAGGAACAGATCGCAAAGCTGCGTGAAGACGGGGCCATCTAAGCTGAAACGCCTGCTTTCGCTGCTCATCACAGACTGCCTGTCGCACGGCAGGAGGGTGATGTGCGCGCTCGCGGCGATAGCCTTGCTCATCGGTCCGACCTCGTCGGCGATGGCGCAGCCCAAGGAAACCATGATCTGGCTGTTGCGGGATCTGCCACCGCTGACGATTTTCGAAGGACCGAAAAAGGGCCTGGGCGTCATCGACCAACTGTTGCCGCTGTTGATCGCCGACATGCCGCAATACGAACACACCTTGATGCGAGTCAACCGTGCTCGCGCCTTGCAAATGCTCCACGAGCCGTCCCTTACCTGCGATGCGGCGCTGAACCGGAGCAAGGAACGCGAACGCTGGATCGCGTTTTCGATTCCGGTGTTTCGGGCCATGAGTAACGGCGTGGCCGTAAGGCGCGTAGACCGTGAGACGCTTGCCCCCTTCATCCAGGACGGTGAACTGGACCTGGCGGCCTTCCTGGCGAGCGGCGGCGAGAAGCTGGGCATTATCGCCGAGCGTAACTACGGTGATTACCTCGACGCGCTGCTCAAACAGGCACCACCTGACTCGCTGACCCCGCACTACGGCAACGACGCCTTGGGCAGCCTGTTGCAGATGCAACGCCTGGGGCGCTTGCGGCTGCTGTTGGGCTACCGCCCGGAAATCCGCTATCAGGCCCAACAGCAAGGGATCGCCGAGGATGAATTGCAGTTCTACCCGATTCGCGGCGCCGAGAAATTCTTGTCCGGTTACATCGGCTGCACCGACACGCCCAAAGGCCGGCAGGCGATTGTCGAGATCAATCAATTGCTGCGCAAAATGCCCCACGATCGCTTGAGCGAGGCGTACGCCGCGTGGCTCGACCCGGAAAGTCGCGATGCCTATCTGGAGGAATCCAGGAAGTATTTCGAGCAACAGGCGCTGGAATGACAAATCGCGGGCAAAAAGAAACCCCGAGAAGTGGGGAGACATCTCGGGGTTAAACGTGGTCTACAAAGAGACCAGTGGCAGCACGACTACAAGCACCGGAGCACAATGCTTGATCCTGCTGTTACATGCTCTGACTGACCTTGGTCGAGGAAGGTTCCCACAAAAGACAATTCAATTACGGCTGGCCAAAACCTTGTCTTGTGCAGCGTTGCGCAATGCCGCGATAACGCAGGGTTCCAGGCGTCCTTCGGCAATCATCAGATCGCGATGCAAGCCGTCGACCACATCCGTGAGCAGACGTTTGTCGTTCAACTGGGCCTGATTGAACTCCCGCTCAACCACGATGGCGCCGGTTGTGCTCTTCAGTGTCACCAGGCATTCGCCGTGGGCGCCCGAGGGGGTCAACGTTACCTGGTACGGGCTCAGAGCCTCACCGAGCAATAGATTGATACTTTCCATCTCGATCACCACTCAATAGTCCGAAAACAAAGTGCCTGGGGCGTGTTCACATTAAGTGACCATTGGCCCGAGAAGAAAGTTCTGGATTCCAGGTGCAGGCGCGTCGGCGTCTCTGGTGGGTAGAGCATGCATGGGGTAGATGACAGGTTTGTGTATGGCTTGGGTTTTGGTGGTGGATTGGGATTGGGATTGGGATTGGGATTGGGTGAATATCCGGTTCTTCGGTGAGGGCGGCTATTGGTTTCGCCCTTACGGCGAGTCACTTGGA
>NZ_AKJI01000059.1:0-10545 GCF_000282415.1 Pseudomonas sp. GM60 | reverse complement strand
GCGAGGCACCGAACGAAAGGGGCAAAAGCGCTTTGGTTACTTTCGCGCTTTTCGAAAGTGACTCGCTGTAAAAGCGAAACCATTAGCAGCCGTTACCACAAAAACGGATATGCCCCCCCCCTCAAAAAAACCGACCGCCTGACACAAAGCCATCGCCGGCAAGCCGGTCTCGCTCCCACAGTAATACCCGAGCAAAACCATCGGAGTTTCTTGATCGCCATCAAGCAGATTTCAACCCTTCGCTTCCTATCATGGACGGGCCAAGCAAAGAGGAAGCGACCATGTCAGAGACCTTCACCAAAGGCATGGCCAGGAACATCTACTTCGGGGGAAGCATCTTCTTCTTCCTGGTATTCCTGGCCTTGACCTACCACACGGAACAGACCTTCCCGGTGCGCAGTAACGAAGCGCAGTTAACCGAATCAGTGATTCGCGGCAAGACAGTCTGGGAGCAAAACAACTGCATCGGCTGCCACACGCTGCTGGGCGAGGGCGCCTACTTTGCGCCTGAGCTGGGCAACGTCTTTCAGCGGCGCGGCGGGGAACAGGGCTTCAAACCTTTCCTGCATGCCTGGATGAAAATGCAGCCGCTGGGCGTACCGGGCCGGCGCGCGATGCCTCAGTTCAAATTGAGTGACCAGGAGGTGGATGACATCGCCGAGTTCCTCAAATGGAGCTCGAACATCAACACCAATGGCTGGCCGCCAAACAAGGAGGGCTGAGCAATGAGCATTGCCAATCCACATCTGAAATTCGCCTCGCAAGCCGTGGCCAAACCGTACTTCGTGTTTGCCCTGATCCTGTTCCTCGGTCAGGTGCTGTTCGGTTTGATCATGGGCCTGCAATACGTGATCGGCGACTTTCTGTTCCCGATCATTCCGTTCAACGTGGCGCGGATGGTGCACACCAACCTGTTGATTGTCTGGCTGCTGTTCGGCTTCATGGGCGCGGCTTACTACCTGATCCCGGAAGAAGCCGACCGAGAGCTGCACAGCCCGAAACTGGCAATCCTCCTGTTCTGGGTGTTCGCCGCCGCCGGTGTGCTGACGATCCTGGGCTACCTGCTGGTGCCTTATGCGGGCCTGGCCAGGCTGACCCACAACGAGTTGCTGCCGACCATGGGCCGGGAGTTCCTCGAACAGCCGACCATCACCAAGATGGGTATCGTGGTGGTGTGCCTGGGCTTCCTCTACAACATCGGCATGACCCTGCTCAAAGGTCGCAAGACCACCGTCAGCATGGTGATGATGACCGGGTTGATCGGGCTCGCGGTGTTCTTCCTGTTCTCCTTCTACAACCCCGGCAACCTCGCCCGTGACAAGTTTTACTGGTGGTGGGTGGTGCATCTTTGGGTGGAAGGCGTGTGGGAATTGATCATGGGTTCGATGCTCGCCTTCGTGCTGATCAAGATCACCGGGGTAGACCGGGAAGTCGTGGAGAAATGGCTGTACGTGATCATCGCCATGGCGCTGATTACCGGGATCATCGGCACCGGTCACCACTTCTTCTGGATCGGTGCGCCCGAGGTCTGGTTGTGGGTCGGCTCGATCTTTTCCGCCATGGAACCGCTGCCGTTCCTGGCCATGGTGATCTTCGCGTTCAGCATGGTGAAGAACCGTCGTCGACAACACCCGAATCGCGCGGCCACACTGTGGGCCAAGGGCACCACCGTTACGGCGTTCTTCGGTGCGGGCGTCTGGGGTTTTCTGCACACGTTGGCCCCGGTCAACTTCTACACCCACGGTTCGCAACTGACGGCGGCTCACGGTCACCTGGCCTTCTACGGCGCTTACGCGATGATCGTGATGACCTTGATCAGCTACGCCATGCCACGCTTGCGCGGCTTGGGTGAAGCCGGCGACGAGCGCTCGCAGACGCTGGAGATCTGGGGCTTCTGGTTGATGACCCTGTCGATGGTGATGATCACATTGTTCCTCACCGCTGCCGGTGTCGTGCAGGTCTACCTGCAACGCTGGCAGGCCGACGGAATCGCATTGCCCTTCATGTCCACGGTCGAACATTTGCAAGTGCTGTTCTGGGCCCGCCTGGGTTCCGGTGTGGGTTTCTTCGCCGGGTTGCTCTGCTACTTGTTCAGCTTCAAGCAACGTGGCCGCGCCGCTTTGCGCGCCCCGGCTGCCGTGGTTCCGTCATGAGCCTGCATAACGGCTAGAAAAGGTCGGCCCGGCTGAGACAGCGGGCCGTTTTTTTGCTTTGGAAAAAGGGCAACTACCATGGCCTTTACCGTTGAACTGGAAGAGTGGGTCGGCAGTGTCTGGCACCGTTTCATCACCCGGCGCGCCAGTGCGGATTTCCCTGAGGCACGCGTTGAGCTGATCAGCCAGCAACGCCCACTGGCGCTGTTGTTTCGCGCCATGGGCGGTGCCAACGGTGTCGGCGTCGAAGCTGCCAGCGACCGCGATCTGCTGCTGCGGCGCAACGTGTTGCAGCAGATCGCCGGCACCTGCAAACAAGTGCCGTTGGCATGGTGCGACGCGGCGAATCTTCGGCTGCCGTCGAGCCTGGCGGTGTTTCCTGACGTCGCTCTGAACGAGGAACTCTATCGTTGGCTCGCGCTGCTGGCGGCGCAGGCCGGGCCGATGCGTCACTGGGGGCGGGACAATCAGCGCTGGACGCAACAGCTGTTGCAGCGCTTCCCCGCGTTGCGCGTCCGCTATCAACGCCTGGTCGATGCCCATCTGCAATTACGCCCGGATCCGGCCTCGTTGAACCGCAGCGAAGCCGCGCTGGAGCGGGCGTTATGCCAGGCGTTGCGTGAACCGGGCAGTGTCGAGCATTTTCCTCGTAGCGAACGCGCTGCCTGGCCGCTGCCATTGTGGTTGTACCCGCCGCAAAATTTCGCCAGCGCGCAGGCAGCCGATCTGGGCGATGAATCCGAAGAGTCGTTGACCACGCCACCCGGCGAACAGAAAAGCGGACGCAAACGCGCCACGCGGATCGATGAAAGCACCCGTGATGGCGGGCTGTTGGTGGTGCGCCTGGAGAACCTGTTCAGTTGGACCGAACACGTGGATCTGGATCGCTGGTCGGACGACAGCGAAGACCCGGACGCCGCCCGGGTTGCCGATGACCTGGACGAACTGACGCTGTCGCGCACCCGCCTGCGCAAGGGCGGTGGCCTCAAGCTGCACCTGGATCTGCCGCCGGCCGATGTCGACGATATTCCCTTGGGCGAGGGTATCAAGTTGCCGGAGTGGGACTATCGCAAGCAACGGATGCAGGACAGCTTCGTCAATCTGCAAATGATGGTGCCGCGCGACTGTGAAGCGCAGCCGCTGCCGCCACGGCTCAAGGCCTCGGCGCGACGTTTGCGCCGCCAGTTTGAGCACCTGCGCAACGACCGCCAGTGGTTACGCCAGCAACCCCAGGGTTCTGAACTGGACATGCAGGCCTGGCTGGATTTTCACGTTGAACGCGAGCATGGCGAGTGCGCCGAGCGGGGTTTGTTCATGGAACAACGCCAGACCCGCCGCGACCTCGCGTGCCTGTTGCTGGCCGATGTGTCGATGTCCACCGACGCCCATCTCAACGATGAACATCGTGTCATTGATGTCATCCGCGACAGCCTGCTGCTGTTCGGCGAAACCCTGTCGGTGCTGGGTGATGATTTTGCCCTGTACGGGTTTTCCTCGTTGCGTCGCCAGCAAGTGCGCATGCAAGAACTCAAGTCGTTCACCCAGCGTTATGACGACAACACCCGAGGTCGCATCCAGGGACTCAAGCCGGGTTATTACACACGCATGGGCGCCGCCATTCGCCAGGCCACCAAACTGCTGGGCACCAGCAAACGACGCAGCAAATTGTTGCTGCTGCTGACCGACGGCAAACCGAATGATCTGGATTTGTATGAGGGCCGCTACGGTGTCGAAGACACCCGCGAGGCGGTGCGGGAGGCGCGGCGCCAGGGATTGACGCCGTTCTGTATCACGATTGATCGCGAGGCCGGGGACTACTTGCCGTACATGTTCGGCGCCAATGGCTACACCTTGATCCGCCAGCCCGAACAACTGCCCCTGCGCTTACCGCAGTTGTATCGCCAGTTGACCCAGCCATGACCCTTCCTGTCGGAGCGAGCTTGTCTCGGGCGGCGTTCCGATGATGGAGGTTAACGATAACGCGTACGTCCTGATTCAACGCGTCGTCCTCAGGTCCATCGCGAGCAGGCTCGCTCCTACAGTGCGTCGCGCAGCATCAACGCGGCAGCCAGAAAAACATCGCCACGCAAAAGATCGTCAGGCCGATGCAGAACCACATGAACCGATGCTGCCGACGCTCCCCGGCGCGTTCGGCCAGTGCCGGCAGGGGCATGCCGCAGTGGCGGCATTCTGTTTCTTTTGAGGGGTTGGCGTGCTGGCAATACAGGCAGACGGGCATGGCGCTCACTCGAACTGTTCCAGGCGTGGACGATCAAGAATGGCGATCTGACGGCCGTCCTGAGTAATGATTTTTTCATCGATCAGGCGGCGGATGATGCGCGAAAACGTCTCCGGCTGGATCGACAGGTGCCCGGCAATCAGTTGCTTGGCCATCGGCAGTTCGAATTGACTGTCGATGGTTTGCTGGCGCACCAGTTGCGTCAGCAGATAGCGCACGACCCGGTGGGTAGCGTTTTTCAGTGACAGGGTTTCGATTTCGTTGACCCGCTGGTGCAGGCGAACGCAGAGCTTGCCCAGCAGCGCGAAGGTCAGCCGGCTGTTGTTCTGCAGCAAGCGCATGTAAGTGCTGTTGGATAACCGGTAGAGCTGGGTAGGGCAGACCGCTTCGGCCGAGGCCACATAGTTGGGGGTGTCCATCAGCATCATCGCTTCGGCGAAGGTTTGCCGATCGCTGAGCACCTCGAATACTTTCTCCTGCCCGTCGGGTGTCAGGCGGTAGATTTTCACCGCCCCGGCAATCACGAAATAGAACGAATCGGCCGGTTCGCCCTGACGGAACAACGGCTCGCCTTTGTCGATGCTCAGCAGTTGGCTGGTACTCATCAATTCATCCAGCTGTTCTTCATTCAACGGCTCGAACAAGTGATGACTGCGCAGAATCTGGTGATGGACGCGATGAAGCACCATGGGAATTCATCCTGAAGGTTGAGGAGTGGCTTGCGAGCAAGAATCAGACAAGGCCCAGGGAGATGCCGCTGGCTACCGCCAGGACGGAGGTCAACACCACAAACCAGGCCAGTGGCTGGACGACTTTTTTCATGAGGACTCCCGGGATCGAGTTTGCTTTGAGTTCCCGAGGCTTGAGCAAAACGCGGGCCATGCCTGAAGGCCTTTGTTTATTGGGGTTGTAGGCGGATAGGGTAAAAAAGACCCATGCATTCAGGGTAAAAACAACCTTCAAATGGTCATTTTTACCCTGCGTCAGCTACCGTTACAGCTAGCAAGTGCCGCCAGCCATTGATCTGGAGCGGGGGCACGGCCCTTGCACACTTGATCTGCGACAAAGGCAATTGCTCGGCAATACCCGATGATTGCACCCGGAATTACCTCGCGCGCAGGTTGGCGCCAGGTCAGCAACAAGGTAGAGGAGTGGCTTTATGCAAGTGCTTGACCGCCGTAAAGCGATGGCCATCGCGCCGCTGTTACGTCTGGCCTTTCGGCCGTTCTTCCTCGCGGGCGGCCTGTTGGCCGTGCTGGTCATCCCGCTTTGGCTGGCAGCCTTCAGCGGTTCGTTGTCCGCGTGGCAGCCGGCCGGTGGTTGGCTGGGCTGGCATCGGCATGAATTGCTGTTCGGGTTCGGGCTGGCGATTATTGCGGGCTTCCTGCTGACGGCCGTACAGACCTGGACCGGTCGCCCCGGCCTCAGCGGCAAACCGTTGGCCGCGCTGGCGCTGCTGTGGTTGGCGGCGCGCGTGGCGTGGCTGGTCAATGCTCCGTGGCCGCTGTTGGTGGTGCTGGAAATGGCGTTCCCGCTGGCGGTGGCGGCGTTGATGGGCTTCACGTTGTGGAAGGTGCGGCAAAAGCGTAACTACCCAATTGTGGTGGTCCTGCTGTTGCTGGCCGGGGCCGACGGGTTGTCCGTGTCGGGGCTGGTCGCAGGTCATGAGGGCTGGCAGCGTCAGGGCGTGCTGACCGGCATCTGGCTGGTGGCGGCCATGATGGGGTTGATCGGCGGCCGCGTGATTCCGTTCTTCACCCAGCGTGGCCTCGGTCGGGTTGACGCTGTTGCCCCTTGGCCGTGGCTGGATTGGCTGCTGCTGATTGGTTCGCCACTGGTGGCGTTGCTGTATGCGGTCGGCCCTGCGCTCAACGCCAATGTCTGGGTAGGTTTGTTGTTCGCGGTGCTGGGGGCTGGGCATCTGGTGCGCCTGGTGCGCTGGCAAGATCGCGGCCTGTGGCGCGTGCCGTTGTTGTGGTCGCTGCACCTGGCTTACGGCTGGCTGGCGGTGGCTTGTCTCGGCATGGCGCTGTGGCATTTCGGCGTACCGCTGAACCCGAGCCTGGCAGTGCATTGCCTGACAATCGGCGCCATGGGCGGTCTGGTGCTGGCGATGATCGCGCGGGTAACGCTCGGGCATACCGGCCGTGCGCTGGAGCCACCGTCGGGCATGACCTTGGCGTTCATCTTGCTCAACCTGGCGTGTCTGAGTCGGGTCGTGTTGATTGTGTTTTTCCCTTTGCCGGCGTTGTGGCTGGCCGGTCTGTGCTGGACGCTGGCGTTTGCGCTGTACGCCTGGCGTTATGGGCCGATGCTGCTGCGGGCCCGGGTCGACGGTCATCCGGGATGAGCAGGCCAAAGAATGGAGGCGGGCGATGATGTATCCCTTTTTGTTGATTACGCATTTGCTGGCAGCCATCGCCTTCATCGGCACGCTGTTTTTCGAAGTGGTGATCTGGCACCGCGCACGCCAGCCGTTGGCAGAAGCGGCGCGAGCGACGGCGGATCAGGCGATTGCCGTGCGCTCGCGCAAGGTGCTGCACGGTGTGGTGTTGCTGTTGTATGGCGCCGGCATCGCGCTCGCCTGGCAACACCGCGGTGTTTTGAGCCAGCCGCTGGCCAGCAGTTTTGGCACCTTGCTGAGCCTGAAAATCATCCTGGCCCTGAGCATCATCGGCCATTACCTGCTGCTGGCGTATTGGTTGAAAAGCGCGCGGCTGTCCACGACCCGCGCGACCTGGATTCGCCGCAGCATCCTCGGGCACATGGTGTTGATCGTGATCCTGGCCAAGGCGATGTTCTATTGGCACGGCTGATGGCGCTGTAAAACCGGTAGTTCTGAGGTGACGCCATTCGCGAGCAAGCCCGCTCCCACAGAGGAATACTGATCCCTGTGGGAGCGAGCCTGCTCGCGAAAAGTGTGATCAGTGGTGTGGGTTCAGGGCGTTGATGAACAGCACGTTGTTTTCCAGGTGAATGTGTTGCATCAGGTCGTCCTTGAATTCCAGCAACCCGCGATAGAGTGCACGCCAGGTGTTGCAGGCATCCGCCGGCGGGGTGATGTGGTGGGTCAGGGCGAGCATCTGTTCCAGCGCTTCGCCATGTTGATCATGTTCGAAACGCAACACCTGGATCGGCGGTGCGGCCTGCGGGCCGATGCCCTGTTGCAGCATCGGGAAGAGCACTTGTTCTTCCTTGAGCATGTGGCCTTCGAGTTCTTGCTGCATGTCGCTCAGCAGATCGGCCAGGCCGTTGGGGCAGGTGCTGCGCGCACCGTGCACTTGCTCGACACGTCGGGCCAGGCGGATCAGTTCCGGCAGTTGCTCGCGGTGGCGGGCGTGGTAGCGCGTCAGGAGGTGGGCAATCAACGCCTCGGACGTTTCGGTACGCCAGTCGTGCTGGGTTTCGCCGGTGTCTTGCAGGGTTTCCAGGGCATCGGCAATCAGCAGCGGATCGAGGTCTTTGCCAAGGGCCGCTTCCCGCAGGCTTTTATGCCCGCCGCAACAGAAGTCCAGTTTGAAGTTGTGAAAGATTCGGGTGGCGCCGGGAATGTCGCAGGCCAGTTGGCCGAGGCTTTGTTCCAGTAGGGTCTGGCTCATCAGGGGTTCCTTGCTTGGGTTTCAACGGTTCTCCTGGCTTGTTGCATCCGGCGTGCCATATTTAACTGATTGATAAATATGAATTTATTTTTAGTTGTGGTGATGTGCACCCTGACGCATTAGGGTGAATCCCACCATAGAGGGTAATTAAAACCATGCTGCGTGAAAGCCTGGCGGCCGACCTGATTGTCGAGTTGCCCAATGCCGTGCGGTTGCAACGACTGGTCCAGACCCTGCGCCAATACTTCAACAGTGGCGCGGTGGGTTTGTTGCGTCTGGATGACGACAGCCTCAGGCCCGTGGCGACGGTGGGGCTGGTGCATGAAGCGTTGGGACGCCGCTTCGTCATCGCCCAGCATCCTCGGCTGGCGGCGATCATGGCGTCGCGCGAACCTGTCTGGTTCGAGCCCGACAGTCGCCTGCCGGATCCTTACGACGGATTGCTCGACAACCACATCGGCGAACCACTGCCGGTGCACGACTGCATGGGCGTGAGCCTGTATGTCGAAGGCCGGATCTGGGGCGCGATCACCCTCGATGCGCTGCACGCCGGAACCTTCGACAGCCGAGCACGGGAGGAACTCAAGCGCTGCACCTTGCAGATCGAAGCAGCCGTGCGGGTCACTCGCCTGGAACAGGAAAACCGCAGCTTGCGCCTGTCCCGCAGTGATCCTCAGGATTTGCGAATGCCGGTCGAGGAGGGCGAGATCCTCGGGCAGAGTGAGGTGTTGCATCAGCTACTCAATGAGCTGGACGTGTTGGCCGACTCCGATCTGCCGGTGTTGCTGCTGGGCGAGACCGGCGTTGGCAAAGAGCTGTTCGCCCGGCGCTTGCATCGTCTGTCGCGGCGCAGCCACAAGCCGCTGATTCAGGTCAACTGCGCGGCCTTGCCCGAGTCGTTGGCGGAGAGTGAATTGTTCGGACACGTCAAAGGCGCCTTCTCCGGCGCCACGGGTGACCGTGCCGGGCGCTTCGATGCGGCCAACGGTGGCACGCTGTTTCTCGATGAAGTCGGTGAGTTGCCATTGAGTGTGCAAGCGAAATTGCTGCGCACCTTGCAGAACGGCGAGATCCAGCGCCTGGGCGCGGACAAGCCGCTGCATGTCGATGTGCGCATCATCGCCGCCACCAACCGGCACTTGCCGGACAGCATTCGCGATGGCCTGTTTCGGGCCGATCTGTATCACCGGCTCTCGGTGTACCCGGTGCCGATCCCGTCGTTGCGCGAACGCGGCAATGACGTGTTGATGCTGGCCGGGCATTTCCTTGAACTTAATCGGGCGCGGCTCGGCCTGCGTGGCTTGCGTCTGTCGCCGGCGGCGGAACGCGCGCTGCTGGCGTATACCTGGCCGGGCAACGTGCGCGAACTCGAGCATGTGATCAGTCGTGCCGCCTTGAAGCAGCTCAGTCGCGGCAGCAGTCGTGCGTTGATCATGACGCTGGAGCCCGAGATTCTTGATCTCGACAGTGCTCCGAACGCACCGCAGGTTGTTTCTGAGCCTTCCGACGCCGCTCCAGCTGATCTGCCATTCCAGCCGCTGGGTGAAGCCGTCGACGATTATCAACGCAAGAAAATTCTCCAGGCCCTGAGCCTGTCCGGGGAAAACTGGGCCAGCGCGGCGCGGATTCTGGAAGTCGATCCGAGCAATTTGCACAAACTGGCGCGGCGTCTGCGGCTCAAGTAATCGACACTGTTGATGGCGGTCAAGGTCGGTTGGCGCAGTGCCTCGCACACTGAGCAAAACCTTCCGGAGATCACTGTCATGCCGCTTTCCCTGGCCCAAATGCGCCGCAACTACACCTTGTATGGCTTGCAGGACGAGCATGCGCTGGATGACCCTTTGGTGATGTTTCGCCAATGGCTGCAACTGGCCCGTGACACCGAGAGCGCGCCTGTCGAAGCCAATAGCATGATGCTGGCGACGGTAGACAGCGAAGGGCGGCCGCACTGTCGTGTCCTGTTGCTCAAGGGCTTGAGCGAGGAAGGTTTTACGTTCTTCGGTCATTACCAGAGTGACAAGGGTCAGCAACTGGCCGCCAATCCTTATGCCGCCATGACGTTTTTCTGGCCGGGGCTGGAGCGGCAGGTGCGTATTGAAGGTCGCGTCTCGAGGCTGGATCCGGCGTTGTCGGATGAGTACTTTGATTCCCGGTCCATGGCCAGTCGTCTCGGTGCCTGGGCTTCGCCGCAAAGCCGTCCGCTGGCGAGTAGGGCAGCGCTTGAATCGCTGTTGGCTGACACGATCAAACGCTTCGTCGGCCAGACTGTGTCGCGACCCGAGCAGTGGGGCGGGTACTGCCTGCATCCTGAGCGCCTGGAGTTTTGGCAGGGGCGTGCGGACCGGTTGCATGACCGTATTGACTATCGCTTGCATGAAGGTGTCTGGAAACGGAGCCGTTTGGCGCCTTGAGCCCGATGGAAGATGGTGGGGTGGCTTTGTTCGGGTGCATATCCGTTGTTTCGGTGATGGCGGCTATTGGTTTCGCCCTTACGGCGAGTCACTTTCGAAAAGCGCGAAAGTAACCAAAGCGCTCTTGCCCCTTTCGTTCGGTG
>NZ_AKJI01000058.1:0-28155 GCF_000282415.1 Pseudomonas sp. GM60 | reverse complement strand
CGGCAGATAGGCTTGCGCCGCCAATGGCGGCGTCTCATTGAACAGTTGCGCGACCAGCAAATCGGCGGTGCCGGGGGCCGTGGTGACTCCCAGTCCCTCGTGACCGACCGCCAGCCACAAACCTTTGCGTGATGGGTGTTCACCAATCAGTGGCAACCCGTCGGGGCTGGCGGCGCGAAAACCGGTCCAGGCGCGGATGCCGTTGAGCTGAGCCAGGCCCGGCATGTACTCGGTGGCGCGCTTGAGCATTTTCGCGAGCATCCAGCCTTCGACCTGCGGGTCGGTGGTGCCGAATTGTCGCGAGGCGCCGATGAACAGTTGCCCGGTCGGCCGGGGCTGAATGTTGCAGGCGGTCGAGGGCCCTGTGGCGTTGTGGGCGCTGGTGACATAACCCAGTTCCACCAGCGTGTGGGAGACCTTGCCGGGATAGCGGTCGGTGATCAGCAAGTGGCCTTTTTTCGGCTCGATCGGCAACTCGGGGCACAGGTCGTTGGCCTGGATGCCATTGGCCAATATGACTGCCTCAGCGCTCAACCACTGGCCGTCATCGAGCCGCACGCGATTGCCATCGACCTCGCTGACCCGCGCCCGACGTTGTTCGATGTCGGCGGTGTCGAGCATCCAGTTGGCGGTCGCCGGAGCGTAGAGAATGCCGTCGCCATTGATCAACAAACCGCCTTCGAGGTCTTCGCTCAGTTCAGGTTCACGGGCGCGCAAGGCGTTACGAGCGATCAACTCGCAGGCAACGCCCTGGGTCTGAAGGTTCAGGTATTTGCTGTGGGCCACGGCCATTTCTTCGGCATTGGCTGCCAGCCACAACGTTCCGTTGTTGCGGTAAGCGCAGCCTTGCGGCAAGTCCGGCGCCAGTTCGCGCCAGCGTTGCAGCGAGTATTGGCTCAGGGCCAGCTCGGCCGGGTTGTCGTCGAGCACCAGCAAGTGGCCCATACCGGCGGCCGTCGCGCTGTGCAAGCCAGCGTCCAGCACCAGCACGCGCAAGCCACGCCGGGCCAGCGCCTGGGCGCACGCGGCACCGATGATGCCGGCACCGATCACGATGACATCGGCCACCAGGCCTTGGCTCATGGGCGAATGCCCCAGGCGAACGGGTCGTCCTGTTCGATGATCAGGCTGGCTTCGGCGCTGATGAAGGCGCGGCCACGAATCGTCGGTACGATGCGCTCGCCGTGCTGTTCGTAGGAGCCTTCGAACTCACTGCCGATCACGCTGGCCTGGCGCCAGATCTGGCCCGGCTGCAATTTGTCATCGGCTGCCAGGCACGCCAGTTTTGCACTGGTGCCGGTACCGCAAGGCGAGCGGTCGTAGGCCTTGCCGGGGCAGAGCACAAAGTTGCGGCTGTCGGCCTGCTCATCCTCGGCGAACAGTTCGACATGGTCGATCAACCCGCCGTCTTCGCCACGTATCCCTTGAACGTCCAGTGCTTGCTGCACGGCGAAGGTGTAGGCGGTCAACGCATCAAGGTTGTCGCTGGCAACGCGCAGACCATGCTCGGCGATCAGGAAAAACCAGTTGCCACCCCAGGCAATATCACCGACCACTTCGCCAATTCCCGGCACCTGCAGCGCCACGGCTTTGCGATAACGGTAGGCCGGCACGTTGCGCACGCTGACGGAGTGGTCGTCGTGCAAGGTTGCCTGCACCGTGCCGACCGGCGTTTCGATGCTGTGCACGCCCGGTCCGATTTTGCCAAGGTGAGCAAGCGACGTGACCAGGCCGATGGTGCCGTGGCCGCACATGCCGAGGTAACCCGAGTTATTGAAGAAGATCACCCCGGCGCAGGCCGCAGGGTCAACCGGTTCGCACAGCAGTGCGCCGACCAGCACATCACTGCCTCGCGGTTCGAGCACGCAGGCGGTGCGCCATTGGTCATGGTGTTCAGCCAGCCGTTGAAGACGTTCGGCCATGCTTCCGGTGCCCAGCTCTGGAAAACCGGAAGTCACCAGGCGGGTGGGTTCGCCGCCGGTGTGGGAGTCAATCACGGTGATACGTTTCATGAGTGGGCCACGTCCGTTCAGATGAGTGAACGCAAGAGTGGCCCGTGCGGGGGCTTGCAGGCTTGATGGTTTTACCCGGTGCCGATGACGAAATCGGCACAGTGTCGCGGTCTGTCAGTGGTGGTGGGGCAGGTGCTCGAACAGGGTTTTGCAGACCCCGGCGATGTGTTCGTCCAGCAGCTTCACCGCCCGGTCTACGTCACCGGCGCGACAGGCTTCTAGGATCTCCCGGTGTTCGTGATCGGCGCGCTCCTTGCCTGCGGAAAGGCTCATCTGCATGCGCAGGTAACGTTCCAGTTTGTCGTTGACCGAACGGATCAGGCTCACCAGAAACGGACGTTGTGCCGGTTCATAGAGGCAGGCGTGCAGTTCCCAATTGAGCTCGGCCCAACGTCCCACATCATCTTCGCCGACGAACTCCTGGCAGATGCGTTCGGCCCGGGCGAAGGTGTCTTCGGTCATGTTGGGAATGGCCAGGCGAAGCACCTTGTCTTCGAGCAACATGCGCACTTCGAACATCTGCGCCAGCTCGGCATCGGACACCCGTGTGACCATCGCCCCGCGATTGCGCTGGAACATCACCAGGCCTTCGGCTTCCAGGCGCTTGAGGGCCTCACGCACCGGGATCTTGCTGACGTTGAACTGCCGGGCGATGTCGTCCTGGCGAATCGGCTCGTCCTCGGCGAAATGCCCGGCGACGATGGCGTCACGCAGATGGCGGGTGATGATTTCAGATGTCGAAGGCGCATTGCCCAAGTCTGGAGCATTGAATTTGGGTAGGGTCACGGCGGCAGTCGTTCGGATTGAGTTGGAGATATGGTATACGAATTTTCATTGGGTTCAGTGCACTTGCGCTGCCTTTCGACAGCCGCACCCTGACTCCCCGGGGTTAATTGCAGAGGAGATGGCGCAAACGTCCGACACCCGAGCCGTTGCGCATTTGGATCATTAAGTTGTCAGTTTCGGTCATTGAGCGGCCGGGGGAGTGCTCATAGTCTGTTACACATGACAGAGGGGCGCCAAAGAGCGCCCACACTTTTTCCGTGAACGCTCGTTGTGGAGTTACCGATGACCGCCGCTCATTACCCGCACCTGTTGGCTCCGTTGGACCTGGGTTTTACCACGCTGCGCAACCGCACCCTGATGGGTTCGATGCACACTGGTCTTGAGGAAAAGCCCGGCGGCTTTGAACGCATGGCTGCTTTCTTCGCCGAGCGCGCCCGTGGCGGTGTCGGCCTGATGGTCACTGGCGGTATCGGCCCGAACGACGAAGGCGGTGTGTATTCCGGCGCGGCCAAACTGACCACCCTCGAAGAAGCGCTCAAGCATCAGATCGTGACCCGCGCGGTGCACGAGGCGGGCGGCAAGATCTGCATGCAGATTCTGCATGCCGGCCGTTATGCCTACAGCCCGAAGCAAGTTGCGCCGAGCGCCATTCAGGCGCCGATCAACCCGTTCAAGCCCAAAGAGCTGGACGAGGAAGGCATCGAGAAGCAGATCAGCGATTTCGTCACCTGCTCGACCCTGGCGCAAACAGCCGAGTACGACGGCGTCGAGATCATGGGCTCCGAAGGTTATTTCATTAACCAGTTCCTCGCGGCTCACACCAACCACCGTACCGACCGCTGGGGCGGCAGCTACGAAAACCGCATGCGCCTGCCGGTGGAAATCGTCCGCCGTGTACGCGAAGCCGTAGGCCCGAATTTCATCATCATCTTCCGCCTGTCGATGCTCGATCTGGTGGAAGGCGGCAGCAGCTGGGAAGAAATCGTGACCCTGGCCAAGGCCATCGAACAGGCCGGTGCAACCATCATCAACACCGGCATCGGCTGGCACGAAGCGCGGATTCCGACCATCGCCACCAAAGTGCCGCGTGCGGCGTTCAGCAAAGTCACCGCCAAGCTGCGCGGCTCGGTGAGCATTCCGCTGATCACCACCAACCGCATCAACACCCCGGAAATCGCCGAGCAGATTCTCGCCGAAGGCGATGCCGACATGGTCTCCATGGCGCGGCCGTTCCTCGCCGACGCCGACTTCGTCAACAAGGCCGCTGAGGGCCGTGCCGATGAAATCAACACCTGCATCGGTTGCAACCAGGCGTGCCTCGATCACACGTTTGGCGGCAAGTTGACCACTTGCCTGGTGAACCCGCGGGCCTGCCATGAAACCGAACTCAACTACCTGCCGGTGCAGCAGATCAAGAAAATCGCCGTGGTCGGTGCCGGCCCTGCGGGTCTGTCGGCCGCAACCGTGGCTGCCGAGCGTGGTCATCAGGTGACGCTGTTCGATTCGGCCAGCGAAATCGGCGGTCAGTTCAACATCGCCAAACGCGTGCCGGGCAAGGAAGAGTTCTTTGAAACCCTGCGCTACTTCAACCGCAAGTTGCAAACCACCAACGTCGAGGTCTGCCTGAACACTCGGGTCGATGTGGCGAAACTGGTTGAAGGCGGTTACGACGAAATCATCCTCGCCACCGGCATCGCGCCGCGTGTGCCGGCGATTCCGGGCGTCGAGAACGCCAAGGTGTTGAGCTACCTGGACGTGATTCTTGAGCGTAAGACGGTGGGTAAACGGGTCGCCGTGATCGGCGCGGGCGGGATTGGTTTCGACGTGTCCGAGTTCCTGGTGCATCAGGGCGTTGCCACCAGCCTGGACCGTGAAGCGTTCTGGAAAGAGTGGGGCATCGACACGCATCTTCAGGCGCGTGGCGGTGTCGCCGGCATCAAGGCTGAGCCGCATGCACCGGCGCGTGAAGTGTTCCTGCTGCAACGCAAGAAATCCAAGGTCGGCGACGGCCTGGGCAAAACCACCGGCTGGATTCACCGCACCGGTCTGAAGAACAAGCAGGTGCAGATGCTCAACAGCGTCGAATACCTGAAGATCGACGACGAAGGTTTGCACATCCGCATCGGCGAAACCGGCGAGCCGCAAGTGCTGCCGGTGGACAACATCGTGATCTGCGCCGGTCAGGATCCGTTGCGCGAATTGCAGGACGGGTTGGTTGCAGCAGGGCAGAACGTGCATCTGATTGGCGGCGCGGATGTAGCGGCGGAGCTGGATGCGAAGCGGGCCATCAATCAGGGTTCGCGGTTGGCTGCTGAGCTTTAACAGCAGGTCCAGCGTGCCAATGGCCTTCGCGGGCAGGCCTCGCTCCTACACTCGATCTTTGTAGCAACGAAGATCAAATGTAGGAGTGAGCCTGCTCGCGATGGCTGCCTATGAGCGACTAGAATGCTGGCTCTATCCGAGCACACTCAGGCGCCATGCTTTTTCCCTCCTCCCATTGGCTTCCCCAAGCCCGCCTCGACCCCCTCCATCTTGATTGGCTAACCCGATCAGGCATCGAAGTCGCCATCCTGCGCCTGGACCAGATCGACCCGCTGATCAGCGGCAACAAGTGGTTCAAGCTCATCGAACACCTCAAAGCGGCTGACCTTGGCGCTGCCAAAGGCATCATCAGCCTCGGCGGTGCTCACTCCAATCATCTTCACGCACTGGCTGCCGCCGGCAAGCGCTTCGGTTTCAGGACCGTTGGTTTACTACGCGGCCATCCGCAGGAAACGCCCACAGTGAAAGACTTGCAAGCCTTCGGCATGCAGTTGCACTGGCTCGGTTATGGCGGCTATCGCGCGCGGCACGATGCGGGTTTCTGGGAACCCTGGCAGGCGCAATACCCTGAGCTGTTTGCGGTGCCGGAAGGTGGCGGCGGTTTGTCGGGGGCGAAGGGCTGCATGCAACTGAAGTCGATGGTCGGCGCGCAACTGAACGGTCTGGGCTGGAGCGACTTTGACGGCTGGTGGCTGGCCTGCGGAACGGGCACTACGCTGGCCGGCCTGGCGTTGGCTGAAGCGGGGGATCATCCGGTTTATGGCGCGCTGGCGGTTCCCGATGATCATGGCGTGGCGCAGCAAATCGCATCGATCGTGCAGGAAGCGGGCTTGCATCATCCGGTCTACGAACTGTTCGACGCCAGTCGTGGTGGATTCGCCAAAGTCGATCCGCTGTTACTGGATTTCATCGCGCAAACCGAACAGGCCAGTGGCATTCCCCTTGAACCGCTGTACACCGGCAAAGCGCTGCTGGCGCTCAAGCAGCAAGTCAAAGCCGGACGATTCGCACAGGGTACGCGACTGATCTTCATCCACACCGGCGGCTTGCAGGGCCGCCGCGGATTTTCGTCGCGACTCATACCCTTGTAGGAGCGAGCCTGCTCGCGATGGTGTGTCAGTTAAAAAGGTGTCGACTGACACTCCATCGCGAGCAGGCTCGCTCCTACAGGGGGGGCGTTGTTTTCAGGTATCACGGTTTACGCGTTTGGGCATCATCCGCAGCAGTGTGTTGTCGCCCACCACATAGTGGTGATAAATCCCCGCCACGGCGTGCAGCCCGATCAGCCAGTAACCGATGGTGCCGCCGAGTACATGCCAGCCTTCGATTTGCTTGGCCAACTCCTTGTCCTCTGACAGCAGCATCGGCAGATCAATGCCATAGAACATCACCTGATGCCCCTTTGCGCTGGTGACCAGCCATCCCAGAATCGGCATGGCGATCATGAACAGGTACAGCGCCCAGTGCATCAATCTGGCCAGCACGGTCTGCCAGTGTGGCGAAGCGGGGAAAATCTGCGGCGCCGGGCCGAAGCTGCGTGCGAACAGCCGCAACCACACCAGCACAAACACCGTCAGACCGAGCATGAAATGCGCTTCAACGATCAGCGTTCGGCCACCACTGCCTTTGGGAAAGATTCCGCGAAACTCGATGCTGGCGTAAACCACCGCGAGTAACACCAGCATCAACCAATGCAGCGTGATCGACACGGTGCTGTAGCGTGAGTCGGAGTTCTTCCAGGGCATACGGCGTTCCTCACAGGTCGGGTCAGGCCACCGTTCTTGGTCGACGGTGTGCGTTAACTGTAAGCCTGTTTCGCACGGTTTGCCTCAAGCCATTGGCGGTTCAATGCTCTAAGTCAGGTGATTGAGCAAAAAAACACAATTCCCCTTGTAGGAGCCGGCTTGCTGGCGATGAGGTCTGATCAGTCAACATGCCTGCTGAATGGAAGACCGCTATCGCCAGCAAGCTGGCTCCTACAGGGGAATGCGGGGGATCAGTTGGTTTGCGGCATTTCGCCGTTGGCCAGCCGCTGGTTGATGTCGGCGATCACGGCCGGCAAATCGGTGATGGTGTCGATCATGTAGTGCGGGCGCGAGCCTTCGAACAGTGCGTGGATGCGCTTGCGTTCGCTGTCCAGCTCGTCACTGCCGAGGACGCGATAACCTTCGTAGTTCAGGCCCAGCGCGTTGCCCGAGCAGATCAGCGCCACGGTCCACATGCCGGCGCGACGACCTTCAAGAATGCCTGGCACGGTGTCGTCGATCTTCACGCACGCGGCGACATCGTCGATGCCCAGGGCGATCACGTTGGCCAGTGCCTGAGCCGGCCATGGGCGGCCGTTGGGCACTTCGTCGGTGGCGACCACGTGATCGGCGACGTAGCCGTTGGTGGCGGCGAGTTCGACCACTTTGTCCATGACCTGTTTCGGGTAGCCGGAGCAGGAACCGATCTTGATCCCTTGCGCACGCAGGTTGGCGATGGTCTCCAGTGCACCGGGGATCAGCGCCGAGTGCTCGGCGATTTTTTCGATTTGCAGCGGCATGAAGCGTTGGTAAATGGCGGTGACGTCATCGTCGGTCGGCGTGCGGCCGAAGGCCTTGCGATAACGTTCGGCGACGGCCGGCTGATCGCACAGGGTGCGGATGTGATCCCACTTGCCCATGCCCATCGGGCCACGGGCTTCTTCGATGGACACCTGGACGTCGAATTCGGCGAAGGCCTCGACAAAAATCTGGGTTGGGGCGAAGGAGCCGAAGTCGACCACGGTGCCGGCCCAGTCGAGGATGGCGGCTTGCAGTTTGGTTGGGTTTGCGTAGTTCATGAGTATCGATGTCCTTGTAGGAGCTGGCTTGCCAGCGAAGGTCGTTAACGATGACGCGTGTTGTCTGGATGACGCGGTGCTGTTGAGTCCATCGCTGGCAAGCCAGCTCCTACAACAGCTGAGGCGCCTGTGGTTCAGATTTCGAGCACTTCCATCTCGCGCAGCACTTCGGCAATCGCCGCCACCGCCGCGTGCATCTCGGCCTGGTTGACGTGGCCGATGCAGCCGACGCGGAAGGTTTCGACCTGGGTCAATTTGCCGGGATAGAGGATGAAACCCTTGGCCTTGACGCGTTCGTAGAACTCCTTGAACTGGTAACGCGGGTCTTTCGGCGCGTGGAAAGTGACGATGATCGGCGCCTGGATCGCGGCGGGCAGGAAGCTGCGCAAGCCGAGTCTGGCCATGTCATCGAGCAGCACTTTGCAGTTGTCGGCGTAACGCTGATGCCGCGCCGGCAAACCGCCTTCTTCGTTGTATTGCAGCAGAGCTTCGTGCAGCGCCGCGACCACGTGGGTTGGCGGGGTGAAGCGCCATTGGCCGGTCTTGGCCATGTAGGTGTGCTGGTCGAACAGGTCCATCGCCAGCGAATGCGAGTTGCCGGCGGCATTTGCCAGCGCGTCTTTGCGAGCGAAGACAAATCCCATCCCCGGCACGCCTTCCAGGCATTTGCCCGAGGCGGCGATCAGCGCGTCGAACGGCACCTGTTGCGCATCCACCGGCAGTGCGCCGAAGGAACTCATGGCGTCGATGATCAGGCGTTTGCCGTGTTGCGCAATGACCTGGGCGATTTTCGGCAGCGGGTTGAGGATGCCGGTGCTGGTTTCGCAGTGGATCAGCGCGACGTGGGTGATGCTGGCATCGGCCCGCAGCAGACGGTCTACGTCGGCGGCGGTGGTCGGTTCGTCTTCTGCGGTTTCAAAGGTGCTGAAGGCGCGGCCGAGCACTTCGCAGATTTTCGCCAGGCGTTTGCCGTAGGCACCGTTGATCAGCACCAGGACTTTGCCGTCGCGAGGCACCAGCGTGCCGATTGCCGCTTCGACGGCGAAGGTGCCGCTGCCTTGCAGGGGCACGCAGTGGTGACTGTCGCCGCCGTTGATGATCGCCAGCAGTTGCTCGCAGAGGCTGGCGGTCAGTTGATTGAAGCGGTCATCCCATGAACCCCAGTCGACCATCATCGCCTGACGGGTGCGGGCTGACGTCGTCAACGGGCCGGGGGTGAGCAGGATGGGTTCGGCAGTACTCATTCTCGTGTCCTCGCAATCGATGGGATGAAGCTACGGGGCTTAAATTGCAATTTGCCGTGCTATCAATCAAATTGTTTGTTGTTATGCCAGCCATCAGTGAGGGTTATTCATGAACCTGTTCCAGCTCCGCGCTTTCGATGCGGTGGCCCGCGAGGGCAGCTTCACCCGGGCCGCCGCACGGCTGTTCATCAGCCAACCGGCGGTCACCGGGCACATCAAGGCGTTGGAGGAGCACTACCAGATCACCTTGCTGCGGCGCACCGCGCGGCGGGTCGAACTGACGGAGGAGGGCACCAAACTCGCTGCGATCACCCGGGCGATGTTTGGTCTGGCCGAAGAAGCGCAAGTGATGCTGGAGGCCAATCGGCAATTGCTCACCGGGCGTCTGGAAGTGGCGGCGGACGGGCCGCACATGGTCATGCCGATGCTCGCGAGCCTGCGCGCTCGGTATCCGGGGATCACCGTGAACCTGCGCCTGGGCAATGCGCAGGAAACCCTGGCGGCGCTGTTGTCGGAACATGCCGATGTGGCGGTGCTGACCGAGGTTGAGCCGCGCAAAGGGTTGCATTTGCAGGCGCTGAGCGAGTCGCGGATTTGTGCGCTGGTGCCTGAGGGGCATGCTTGGGCGCAGCGTTCGAAAGGGGTGCCGCTGAAGGAGCTGGATCAGGTCATCATGGTGTTGCGCGAACCGAGTTCGATTACTCGACGCACGTTCGATGACGCTTGCGCTCAGGCGAAGGTGAGCCCTCGGGTGTTGCTGGAACTGGACAGTCGCGAGGCGGTGACCGAGGCCGTCGCGGCGCAGTTGGGGGTTGGCGTGGTGTCGTCGGTGGAGGTCAGCCACGACCCGCGGGTGGCGGCGGTGCCGATTATTGGTGAGGGGTTGGTGAACCGGCACATGATCGGGTGCATGGAGCGGCGGCGGGATTTGCGCTTGATTCAGGCGTTTTTCGAGTTGGCGCCGGTCAGTTAGACCGTGGCGCGGCCATCGCCGGCAAGCCAGCTCCTACAGGGGTATGTGAGCGCCACGGATCCAGTGTAGGAGCTGGCTTGCCGGCGATGGGGCCAGAAGGGTCTACACCAGACTCTCGCGCACCATCTCCAGAAACGTCGCCACCACCCGTCGCGAACTCTGCTCGCGCAAACACACCAGCGTTTCCGTCAGCCGCCGCTTGCAGTCGGTGATCGGCAGCGCACACACCCGCGAATCCGCACCAAACTCTGCCGCCGAGACCACGCCCACCCCAATCCCTACGACCACCGCCTCACGCGCCGCCTCCCGGCCTTCGACCTGAATCGCCGGGCGAATCCGAAACCCGGCGCCGGCCATTTCCTCCTCCAGTGTCTGACGCGTCACCGAGCCGATTTCCCGCAGCACCAGCGGCGTGTCGTCGAGGTCCGCGAGGCAGATCGACTCGCGGTCGGCCCACGGATGATTGCGCGAAACAAACGCCACCATCGGGTCATTGCGCAGCGGCAGCGAGATCAATCGTTCATCGCTGACATCGCGCCCGAGCAACGCCAGGTCAGCCTGATAGTTGAACAGCCGAAACAGCGATTCATCAGTGTTGCCGGTTTCGATCTTCACGCTGATGCCGGGGTAGCGCTCGCAGAACCGCGCAATCTGCGGCAGCACGTGCACCGGCGCGTCCACCGCCAGAATCAGGCTGCCGGTCTGCAACGCCTGCGAGTCCTGAAGCAACTCCTGCGCCTCGGCTTCGATGACGAACAATCGCTGGGTAATGCTCAACAAGCGCTCACCCAGATCGGTCAGGCGCACTGAACGTTTGTTGCGGTGGAACAGCAATACCCCGAAGCGCTCTTCGAGCTTGCGCACCTGGTCGGAAATCGCCGGTTGCGTGAGAAAAAGCCGCTCGGCGGCTTTGGTGAAGCTTCCGTGAACAGCCACGGCATGGAAGGCTTTGAGCTGGGCGTGGGAAACCGACATCGAAACCTCCAGTAACAAGCTGAGCTTATATTGGAAATACGATAAATCGATTTCACTTATTAATCAGTAATTGTTTTTATCGGCTCCAGTCGCGGTGACTGGTCAGTCGAACAGCCTCCGTGACCATGAGCCTGCGCGTGCAATTGCAGGACTCATCTGACCGGTATCGCCAAAGGGACGCAGCGATATCGCAGTGCTCAACAATAAAAAACACAGGCGTTTTCTTCCAATTCTGCCGGCACACTCACACCCTGAGGTCAGAACCACAATGAACAAGCACATCGGCACCATCAAGCGTTGGCGCGTGCAGATCTTCGCGATCACCTGGCTCGCCTACGCCGCTTTCTACTTCACCCGCAAAGCCTTTTCCGTGGCCAAACTGGGGATCGCCGAAGACCCCACCTTCATGCTCGACAAAATGGCCATGGCCAACCTCGACGCCATCTACCTCGCGGCCTACGCCATCGGCCAATTCACCTGGGGCATCCTCGCCGACCGCTTTGGCCCACGGGTCGTGGTGCTCGGCGGCTTGCTGATTTCTGCTGCGGCTGCGCTGGTGATGGGCAGCTTCGCAACGTTACCGATTTTCGCCACCTGCATGCTGATTCAAGGGCTGGCCCAGTCCACCGGATGGTCGGGGCTGTGCAAGAACATCGGCAGTTTCTTCCCCGCTGAACAGCGCGGGCGAGTGCTGGGTTTGTGGAGTTCCTGCTATGCCTTTGGCGGGCTCGTGGCGTCGCCGTTTGCCGGTTGGTGGGCGTACACGCTCATCGGTAGCTGGCATGCGGCGTTCTTTTCCAGTGCGGCGGTGGTTGGGCTGGTCGCCGTGCTGTTTTTTATTTTGCAACGCAACAAACCGCAAGACGTTGGCTTGCCAGCGATCGAACCGGAACCAGAGATGACCGCCGAAGAGGCACATGCGCAAAGCAAGATCAGCGTGCTGGAACCGCTGAAGGAAATCCTGCGCAACCGCACGGTGCTGGTTCTCGGGCTCGCGTACTTCCTGCTGAAACCGGCGCGCTACGCGATTCTGTTGTGGGGGCCGGTGATCGTTTTCGAGCAGATGCCGACCGTGGGCAAGGTCGGTGCGGCGATCATCCCGACGGCGTTTGAACTGGCCGGGTTGCTTGGGCCGATCCTGCTCGGGCTGGCCTCGGACAAACTGTTCGGCGCCCGACGCATGCCGGCCTGCGTGATCAGTTTGCTTGCGTTGACCATTTCGCTGGCGTTGTTCATGGGCGCCTTGCACACCGGCAGTGTGATGCTGGTGGTGGCGCTGCTGTTCGTGATGGGCCTGACCCTGTACGGACCGGACTCGATGATCAGCGGCGCGGCGGCCATCGATTTCGGCACCGCCAAGGCCGGCGCTACGTCGGCGGGCTTCGTCAACGGTTGCGGCTCGGTCGGGGCGATTCTCGGCGGTTTGCTGCCGGGCTACTTCGACTCGGTCACCGTGTTCATTATCTTCGCCGGCTGCGCCTTGTTTTCAGCGCTGGTGCTGATCCCCTACTGGAATAGCCGCCCGGCTGGCCTGCGTGGCGAAACTGCATTCGTGCCGAACCGGCCGATGAGCGTCAAACCCCTGCGTACCTGAGGAAATACCGATGAGACCTTTCTGGCTGGAACAGGCGCTGGCGGCTGAGTCGTGCGCGCCGTGTGAACCTTTGCCCGGCGACACCCGCGCCGATGTCTGCATCGTCGGCGGTGGCTACACCGGTTTGTGGACTGCGATCATGCTCAAGGAGCAGAACCCGGAACTGGATGTGTTGCTGATCGAAGCCGACATCTGCGGTGCCGGCGCCAGCGGCCGCAACGGCGGTTGTGCGCTGTCGTGGTCGGCCAAGTATTTCACCCTGGAAAGGTTGTTCGGCGTCGAAGAGGCGGTGCGGCTGGTCAAGGAATCCGAGCGCAGTATCCATGCGATCGGCACCTTCTGCGAACAGTACGGCGTGGACGCCGATTACCGCCTCGACGGCACGCTCTACACCGCGACCAACCGCGCCCAATGCGGCTCGACCGACGCGGTGATCGCAGCGCTCGAACGCCACGGCATCAACTCGTTCACGCAACGGCCGGTGGCGGATGTGCAGCGCATGGCCGGTTCCCGAAAACACCTGGAAGGCTGGTTCTCACCGGCCGCCGCCAGCGTGCAACCGGGCAAACTGGTGCGCGGTTTGCGCCGGGTGGCGTTGCAGTTGGGCGTGAGGATTCATGAGAACACCGCGATGACCGGACTGGAGGAGGGCAAACCGGCAGGGATCCAGACCCCGCACGGCACTGTCCGCGCGGACCGGGTGGTGCTGGCGATGAACGCGTGGATGGCCCGCGCGTTCCCGCAGTTCGAGCGCAGTGTGGCGATTGTCTCCAGCGACATGCTGATCACCGAACCACGGCCGGACCTGCTCGACCAGATCGGATTGACCAGCGGTGTCACGGTGCTCGATTCACGGATTTTCGTGCACTACTACCACAACACCCCGGACGGCCGGATCATGCTCGGCAAGGGCGGCAACACGTTCGCTTACGGTGGCCGAATGCTGCCGGTGTTCGATCAGCCGTCGCCCTATGCAGGCCTGTTGCAGCACAGCCTCAGCGAGTTTTTTCCGGCGTTTGCCGAGGTCAAAGTCGAAGCGACGTGGAACGGTCCGTCGGATCGCTCGGTCACCGGTTTACCGTTCTTCGGCCAGATGAGCGCCCACGGGAATGTGTTCTACGGCTTCGGTTATTCCGGCAGCGGGGTCGGGCCCTGTCACATGGGCGGGCAGATTCTCGCTTCAATGGTTCAGGGGCTCGACAATGCCTGGACCCGTTCACCGCTGGTCAACGGTCCCTTGGGCTTCTTCCCGCCGGAGCCGATTCGCTACCTCGGTTCGCTGATGGTGCGCAACGCCATCCGCCGCAAGGAGCGTGCCGAAGATCACGGGCGTCGGCCACGGCATCTGGACGTGCGCCTGGCGAAATTCGCGGCGGCAGCGGGCAAGGCGGACAAGGGCTGATCAGGCCTGACGGTTGATCAGCCAATCGAGCAGCAGCCGGTCATCGCCGCGTGGTTGTCGGGTGGTTCGAGGCACTGGCGGATGGCTCGCCGTCGCGCACAACACCGGACGGTCCGGATCGCTGTCGAGAAAACTGATGAGCACCTCGGTGCCGGCGACCGGCAGCTTCGACGGATCGATCCGACCGTCCGCTGTGGCGAGAGCCAGGGGCAGCCAAAGGCCGGGGGATTCATCGTCATCGGACTCCGGGGTGGGCCACAACCTGACCTGTATCCGGCCTTGTTCATCCAGCACCGCAGGCTGGCCGACCGGGCCGAGCACCCGCGCGGTCTGGAAGCCCGGAATGCCGGGCCTGGCGTGTGTCAGCGCGGGGCGGAACACCGTTGACCACGCAATGGCGGTGAACTGATTGCTGTAACGCCGGCTCATGTCGCTGGTGGCCGGGGCGAGAATCGACGGTTGCTGTCCCTGATGACGGAGCTCGATCAGCAGCCATTGATCGTTGAAGTTCTGCAACGGATGTTCCGACACTTGCACGATGCGTCCGCTGCGCAATTCGCTGTGATTGCTTTGACCCTGTATCTGCCGATGCAGACAGCGCAAGCGCTCGAGTATTCGGCGGCTGAGCCGTTCGCGATCGAGCGGTGGCGGGGCGGGGTGCGCGCAGAGTGGCGGTGAGGTGTGCCGCTGGAACAGTTCGTTGATCACCGGCCCGTTCGCGTGCCCGGGAGTGTCGCCATGAAACGGCGTCAGCAGCGGTTCCTGGGGGAAACTCAGGCAGTCATCCGCGAGCACCAGCACATGGCCGTCGCATTGATGTTCGAAGTGATAGTGGATGCCTTCTTCTTCGCAGAGGCGTTGCAGGAACGTCAGGTCGCTCTCGTCAAACTGAATGCAAAACGGCCTGACGGGATAACGCCCGTTCGGCAGCTCCAAACGATAGCTGTCTTCGGGCACTGAGTTTTCTGCGAGTAACTGGCGCAGGATCGCTGGCACATTGAGTTGATGAAACACCCGGCGGCAACGCTGCCGGTCGAGGTTTTGCAGCCAGGGCACCACCACCAGTCTGTACCCGATCCAGTGTGGGCCGCGATGTTCGTGGCTGACGCTGTGGACGACGCCATGAATACCAAGGCCTTGCGTCAGGCTGAGGAACACCGGTTGTTGCAACAGGCGATCCGGGCTCATCGCCGGTGACAGGCCGATCACTTCGATATCGAATCGATAGGGCTGGTTGAGCGCTTCATGGCCACTGAACTGAACCACCTGCCAACTCAAATCGGCTTCCAGCAGTGTCAGGGTGAAGGGACTTTCCTTGTCGTTGTGCATCAATCGCGCTTCTGCCAGGGAGTACGGGCACAGAGGGTACGAAACCGTGGCCCTTTATGGTCACCGCAAATCGACGTTTCAGAATCGCCCTACAACCAGCGGTGAAGAAGTCGATTCGACAGGATGGATTTTTTGGTCGATTGCCAACTTTAGGCCGTATAAACTTGCGCAAAGCGTCGGCCAATAGATGTCTCGGCGCCATAGATAAGAGAGTGAGTAATGGGCGCACAGTGGAAGGTTAAACACAAAGAAGCGGCAGCCAACGCCAAGGGCAAGATCTTCGGCAAACTGGTGAAAGAAATCACCATTGCTGCGCGTAACGGTGCCGATACCGCGACCAACGCACACCTGCGTCTGGTGGTCGAACAGGCAAAAAAGGCGTCGATGCCCCGCGAAACCCTGGAACGTGCGATCAAGAAGGGTTCCGGCCAGCTCGGTGAAACCGTGCAATACCATCGCGTGACCTACGAAGGGTTCGCGCCGCACCAGGTGCCGCTGATCGTTGAATGCGTGACCGACAACATCAACCGTACCGTCGCTGAAATCCGCGTCGCGTTCCGCAAGGGCCAACTCGGCGCCTCCGGTTCCGTTGCGTGGGACTTTGACCATGTGGGCATGATCGAGGCATCCCCGGACAGCCCGGATGCCGATCCGGAAATGGCCGCTATCGAAGCGGGCGCACAGGATTTCGAACCTGCGGATGACGGCGCCACCCTGTTCATCACCGAAGCGACCGATCTGGATTCGGTGCAGAAAGCCTTGCCTGAGCAGGGTTTCACCGTGTTGTCGGCGAAGCTGGGCTACAAGCCGAAGAACCCGGTCAGCGGCCTGAGCGACGAGCAGATGGCTGAGGTTGAAGCGTTCCTGGAAGGCCTCGACAACCACGATGATGTGCAGGACATGTTTGTCGGTCTGGCTGGGTAATTTGCTTCTTCAGTGATACCGCTATCGCCGGCAAGCCGGTCTCGCTCCCACAGTTGACCGCATTCGTCCAAACAACTCGGTCTAATGTGGGAGCGAGCCTGCTCGCGAAAAGGGTGGGTGCTCCGCGCCCAATCCTGTGTTCAGACCGTCTCCCTGACCTCCACCAATTGCCCCAACCGGCTGCGCGTGCGCGCCAGGTCAATGGCATCGCCGCCCAGGCTTTCGCGCAACGAACGGTGGCCGAGCAGGATCAGGTGCTTGTCCTGGTCGTACAAAACGTCCACCAGATTGATGAAACGCTGCTGCGCGGCAATCGAGCAGTCGGCGAGGTTGGGCAGTTTATCGATGATCCAGTGGTCGAAACGTCGGCACAGCTCCAGGTAATCCATGACCGCCGTGGGGTGGTCGCACAGATCGCCGAAGGTGAAACCGATGGTGCGTCCTGCGCAATAACGGGCTGGAAGATGCCGGTTGCCGACGGGCAAAGGAATGGACGGTGCATCGGGCTCGGGCAGGTTCAGTGCCTGACGTTGCGCCAGCGTAGCCGGCCAGACGTAGTGACCCTGGGTAAACAACTGCTGGGCGTGGGTTCTCGCCTGACTGCGATAGTCGTGCGGGCCGCCGACTTCCATGACTTGCATGCGCGCATTGATCAGGTCGATCACCGGTTTGAAGCGCGCGTGGTAGAGCGGGTTTGGCAGCAAGCCCTCAGGCGGGTAGTTGGAGGTCACCAGCAGCAGAATGCCTCGGCGAAACAGAGCCTTGAACAGCCGCGCGATGAGCATCGCGTCGCCAATGTCGTGGACGTGAAACTCGTCGAAACACAGCACCCGGCAATCGTTCAGCAAGTCGTCGAGTGTCGTCGCCAGCGCATCCGGGTGATCGCGATGACTGAACATGCCTTGGTGCAGTCGAGCGAAAAACTCGTGGAAGTGCAGTCGCTGTTTTTCCGCGATCGGCAGCGCCTGGAAAAAGCCGTCGAGCAACCAGCTCTTGCCACGCCCCACGGCGCCGTACAGATACAGGCCCGGCAGCGTTTTCGCCGAAGTGCCGAGCAGTGCCGCAGCGTGCTGCGCCATGCAGTCGACCACGCGCTGCTGGCTGTGGCTGAGGGTGTAACCCTGTGCGTGGGCCTTGTGCCGGAAATAGTCGTGGACCACGCGCCCCATCGCTGAATGAGCGGCGGAGGTGGTCGATGCCTTGCCGAAGAGACGGCGCAGCGCGGGCCAGCGTGGTGTGAATCGCGAACGGTTGGGCGGTCGAACGGCCACTGTGTCACCCCGTAATCGTCAGGCAGGCTCCCCGAGCTGCGGCGGCCTAGTGTAACCAAATGGGGAAATTTGCTTCCAGTTGTGTCGACGGGCGTGGGGTGTAGTTGGACGGAATTGTGCGGTGTGTACAGCTTATTGGGCGTAGGGGTTGTGGGGTTTTGCCAGCAATTCGACATAAAAGTTCATTCCTTCGGTGGATCCAATTTTTTCGGGCCACTGGAAAATCTTCGGGGCGTTGCTAATCTGATTTTTTAGAAGCCCCCCCACAAGGAATCGGCCGTGAATGGAATCAATGCATGGGCAGTCTTGGGCGTGATGCTCAGTGCGCAAGTATCGGCCGCAGAACTTCAGGTGCAAGTGCGTGTCGACGTGCTGCGCGGCTGTCAGTTGGTCGGCCAGCAACGCAGCGCGGGCGTCGAGCAACTGGGGGTGCTGGACTTCGGCAATACCGCGCGCCTGGACGATCCCGCCGGGCCTTTGGCGGCGGCGCTGGTGAACGAGCGCCTGCCCCGACTCGAATGCAATCCCGACACTCCTTATCAACTCCGGGTCGACGGCGGCCTGCACGGTGGCGTCGGTGACACGCGTTACATGGCCGGTTCCGCCGGCAGCAAACCCATTCCCTATCGGCTCTATCAGGACCCTGCGCGGTTGATCCCGCTGGCGGTGGACGTCCCGGTGAGCGGCCGTGTGCCGGATACCGGTTCAGTCGATTTACCGCTGTATGCACGCATCGAACCGCTGGCGGAAATTCCCCGGGTCAGTCGCTATTCCGACCTGTTGAAAGTGACCGTCACCTGGTAGCGGCAACTGTGTAACTGCCGCCAATGGATTCGGCTGGCGCAGGGAAGGGGGCGCTCCTCGTTGTGCGCCTGGGTTCTGGAGTCCTGATGGAATTGGGATTGGCGTTATGACAAGCAAACTCTGGATATTGATGGCCGTGGGTGCAGGGGTATTGCTGACGGGGGGCGCGCAAGCGGCGATCAGCGGGCAGATCCATGCGCGACTGACCATCATCGCCGGTTGTGAAGTGACCAATGGCGGCAGCCCGGTCAGTGATTTCGGCACGCTGGATTTCGGCCAGCAAGGCCCGACCTGGACCAACCCGATCAAAGCCCGCCTCGGTGCTGACGGTCGCGGCAGATTGAACGTCGCCTGCACCCCTTCGGTCACCGGCTTCACCGTCACCATCGATGGCGGCACCCATGGTGACGGCACCACCCGGCGCCTGAGCAACGGCAGCCAGACCCTGCCTTATCAATTGTTCCTCGATGCATCCGGAAGCCAGAGCTACAGCATCGGCCAACAACACAACTTCGCCGTTACCAGCGGGGCCCAGATACCGATTCCGGTGTTTGGCTCGGTAGTGGCGAATACCCGCGCGATACCGGCCGGGGTCTATACCGACACCCTGACCGTGACGCTCGATTGGTAAACCCGTAGAGGACGGACACCATGCGCATGCTCGTATCAAGGATAGTTTTGTCACTGCTTGGCCTGACGCTGGTGTCCGGCGCGCAGGCGGCCACCACGGTCACCGGCCAGATCTCTGCCAGCCTGATTCTGATCAGCAGCTGTCAGGTAAATGGTGCGGGTGGCTCCAGCGGGCTGAACTTTGGTGCCTTGAACTTCGGCACCGACAACAGCCTGTTCACCACGAAAGATGCACAAGTCATGGGCGGTGGCGTGGCGCTGTCGATCCTCTGCTCCAGCGGCACCACGCCAACGGTCAAGGTGCGTGCCGGTGCCCACGACGGACTGTCGGCGGGCGGTTCTCGCGCGCTGTACGACGGTGTCGCCAACTACGTGCCGTACGACTTGTACACCGATTCCGGGCACTCGCAGCTTTTAGCCATTGACGGGGTGATCAACCTTGACCCCAGCACCGGCGTGGCGCAGACCGTGAACATCTACGGTCAGGCGAAGGGCAAGGTCGGGCTGCCGGCCGGTACGTACAGCGACACGATTTCCGTCGAACTGACGTTCTAGGGCGATGAACCGCCATGGATGGGTGGCGATGGCGCTGTTGTGCGCGGCCGGTGTGCCGTTGCCGCTGGCAGCGGTGACCAGCCAGAGTTTCCTGGTCAGCGCCACGGTCACTGCGGGTTGTCTGGTGGTCGGCGGGGTGTCGAACTACGGCAGCCTGAATTACGGCAGCCAATCGGCGCTGGCCACCGGCACGGTGCAAGTGGCGCTGACGGGGGATGTACAGCTGCAATGCACACCGGGCGTGACCATGAACATGACCGTCGATGGCGGCCAGTACAACAGCAGCGGGCGACACCTGCAGCTGACCACCGGCAGCAACCGCGTTTCGTACCAGCTGTTTCGCGACGCGGCTTACAGCCAAAGCCTGGGGATCGGCCAGAGCGTCGCGGTGGCATATACGGACGCAAACAACATCCGCCTGCCGATTTACGGTCAGGTGCAGTTACCGGGCAATCAGCCTGGGGGGACTTACAGCGATGTGCTGCAAGTGCAGCTGTCGTGGTAACGCGGCGTTTTTGATCGGGCCTGACAGGCACAAGGAGTAGGCAAATGGATTTACCCGCGCGGCGGCATTCTGTTGTGCGTCAGGCAGTGTTGGCGATGCTGCTGTTGGGGGCGGTCAAGGTGCAGGCGGCCAGTTCGGTGCTGATCTGGCCGATCGATCCCGTGCTGGAGGCCGATCAGCAGGCCAGTGCCTTGTGGCTGGAAAACCGTGGCAACGAGACTGCGAATTTGCAGATCCGGGTGTTCGCCTGGAGCCAAAGCGGTTTCAACGACCAATACCAGAACCAGCGCGACGTGATTGGCAGCCCGCCGGTGGCGAAAATCGAACCGGGCCAGAAACAACTGGTGCGCCTGACCCGTACCCGGGAGATCCCACCGGGGCAGGAACTGGCTTATCGCATCATCATCGATGAAATCCCTTCGGCCACTGCGCCCGCCGGCGAAAGCGGCAAGACGGCGGCGGCCATTCGGTTCCAGATGCGTTATTCGGTGCCGCTGTTTGCTTACGGCGCGGGGTTGTGGAGCAAGGAAGACACCAGTCGCAAGCGTGATCCCAAAGGCGCGGGGCTGCCGGATTTGAGCTGGCGCACGGTGGCGGTGGACGGTCGCCCTTATGTGGAAGTGCGCAATCAGGGGGCGGTGCATGCGCGGTTGACGGACGTGGCGCTGAAGCAGGGAGGCCAGACAAAACCTCTGGTGGAAGGCCTGCTCGGTTATGTGCTGCCGGGCGCGATCATGCGCTGGCCGGCGCCCGGTCCGATGGCGCAAGACCCGACGTTGCAGGTGCGGGTGAATGGTTCGCCGCAGGTACAAAGCATTACGCCCGCGCGCTGATCTGCAACTGACGGGAAAGGGAGGCAGGGTCCATCGACGGACGTAAAGCGGTAATGAGCCCGCATCGGGCCCGCAGTTTCCAGCGTCCGTTGATCTGCGCCATGAGCTGTGTGGGTTGCCTGGCGTTCGCTCACCCGTCCCTGGCCGGTGATTTGCCGCCGCCACCCGGCAGCATGGAGGCCGTGGCTGATGCGCAGTTGTTTCTGGAGTTGGTGGTCAATCAAATGAATACCGGACACGTCGTGGCGGTGGAGCAACGCAACGGGCGGCTTTTCCTGTCGGCCAACGCGTTGCGTGACACCGGTATGAAACTGCCGGACACCCTCGGCGCCGAAGTCGACCTCGACAGCCTGTCGGGCCTGCACAGCGAGTACGACAGCGCCGGTCAGCGCCTGCTGCTCGACGTACCGCCCAGCTGGCTGCCGGAGCAATTCGTCGGCAATCGTGACGCCTACCCGCGCACTCCGGCCCTGAGCAGTTTCGGTGCCTTGTTCAACTACGACCTGTACCTAAACGACACCGATGATGCTGGCACTTACCTCGCGGCCTGGAACGAAGTGCGACTGTTCGACAGCTGGGGCACGCTGTCCAACACCGGGCAATACCGGCGCACGTTGTCCGGCGATTCGGTCAGTACGCTGAACAATGGCTACCTGCGTTACGACACCACCTGGCGCTACTCCGATGACGAGCGATTGCTGACCTACGAGGCCGGTGACCTGGTCAGCGGCGCATTGCCCTGGAGCAGTTCGGTGCGCTTGGGCGGGGTGCAGTTGTCGCGGGATTTCGGCGTGCGCCCGGACCTGGTGACTTATCCGTTGCCGCAGTTTGCCGGGGAAGCGGCGGTGCCATCCTCGGTCGACCTGTTCATCAACGGCTACAAATCCAGCAGCGCCGACCTGCAACCCGGCCCCTACACGCTGACCAATATTCCGTTCATCAACGGCGCCGGCGAAGCCGTGGTGGTCACCACCGATGCCCTCGGTCGGCAGGTCTCGACCACCGTGCCGTTTTACGTCACCAGCAGTTTGCTGCAAAAGGGCCTGAGCGACTTTTCCGTGGCGGCCGGTACCTTGCGCCGCGATTACGGCATCAGCGATTTTGGTTACGGTCCGGGTGTTTCATCGGGCAGTCTGCGCTACGGCCTGAGCGACAATTTCACCCTGGAAAGCCACGCCGAAGCGTCGGACTCACTGACCCTCGGCGGTGTCGGCGGCAACCTGCGCCTGGGCAATTTCGGGGTACTCAATACCGCACTCAGCCAAAGCCGGTTCGATGGCGACAGCGGTCAACAACTGAGCCTGGGTTATCAATACAGCAGCCAGCGCTACAGCTTCTCTTATCAACGCCTGCAACGTCGCGACCAATACGCCGATCTGACCGTGGTCGACAGTCCTTTCACCACCCTCAGCAAACGCAGCGAACAGGCGACCCTTAGCCTGAATCTCAATGCCTGGGGCAGCCTCGGCGTCGGGTATTTCGACGTGCGCGCGGCGGATGATTCACGCACCCGTTTGCTCAACCTGACCTGGAGCAAACCGCTATGGCACAACAGCAGTTTCTACCTGTCGGCCAACCGCGAAATCGGCGACAGCAACTGGGCGGTGCAGGCGCAACTGGTGATCCCGTTCGACTTGCGCGGCAGCCTGGCACTCAGCAGTGAACGCAGCAAGACCGGGCAGAGCCAGCAGCGGGTCAATTACAGTCGCGCCGTGCCGACTGAAGGCGGGGTGGGGTTCAACCTCGGTTATGCCCACGGCGACGGCCCGGCCTATCGTCAGGCCGACCTGACCTGGCGCCTGCAGTCGGTGCAATTGCAGGCCGGTGTGTACGGCAACAGCGACGCCGAAACCCGTTGGGCCGATGCCAGCGGATCGCTGGTGTGGATGGACCGCCAGGTGTTTGCCGCCAACCGCATCGACGATGCCTTTGTGGTGGTCAGCACCGATGGTTACGCCGACATTCCGGTGCGTTACGAAAACCAGCAGGTCGGCCAGACTGATCGCAATGGCCACCTGCTGGTGCCGTGGAGCAGCGCCTATTACCGCGGCAAGTACGAGATCGATCCACTGAACCTGCCGGCCAACGTGCGCAGCCCGAACGTCGAACAGCGGATTGCCGTGCGCCGTGGCAGCGGTTATTTGCTGACGTTTCCATTGAGCCGGGTGATCGCCGCGAGCATCGTCCTGGTGGATGCGCAGCAGCGAGAGCTGCCCCTGGGCAGCGGTGTCGTGCATGAGCAAAGCGGCACGCAAACAGTGGTCGGATGGGACGGTCTGGTGTACCTGGAAAATCTTCAGGCGCAGAACACATTGCAGGTGACGCTGGCCGACGGGAAAACCTGCCGCGTCCAGTTCGCGGTGGACATGAATCAGGATCAGATTCCGCTGATCGGGCCGTTGGTGTGCCAATGAGTGCCGTGAAATGGCTGGTGCTGCTGGCGGTCTGGTTGCCAGGCTCGGCATGGGCGTTGTGTTCGGTGGTGGTCCCTGCCACTGCGGTGGCATTCGGTTCGGTGAGCTCGATTGCGGTGCGTACCGCCGTGCAGAACAGTTCAAGCCTCAACGCCGGTTTGAGTTGCACCGGCTCATTGGTCTCGTTGCTGACCAACAATGACCATTTCTACGCCACGATTACCTCGACTCAAACCGGACTGCTCGGGCCGACCGGAGACGTCATCGGTTACACGCTGTATGCCAACAACACCACCAGTTACCCGATCGAACGTGGCACGCCCTTCGACTTCGCGCGCAACGGGATCATTGATGCGCTGGGGCTACTGGGCAGCGTGGTGCCGAAAACCGCACCGATTTATCTGGGGACAATCACGGGCAGTAACGTGGCGGCGGGTATCTATACCGAGACCCTGAGCATTGCCTGGAGCTGGAATTATTGCTCCGGCATTGGCGCCGGCAGTGTTTGCCTGGGGCGCGATATCAGCAGCGGCACCACCAGCATGACCGTCACCCTGACGGTCGCCAATGACTGCACCATCACCGCGCCGAACATCAGTTTCGGCAGCGCGCCGGTCGTCAGTGCCTTTGCGCCGGTTACCGGCCAGACAATCAGCCTCGCCTGCACCAAGGGCAGCGCTTACACCGTAGGCTTGGGCGACGGTCTGCAGGCAGCCAGTGTTGGCGGGCGACGACGGATGGCTTTCGGCGGTAATTACCTGGCATATGACATCTTCAAAAGCGCCGGCACCACCCGCTGGGGCAGTGTCGGCAGTGCTCGCCGGGCCAGCACCGATGCCGAGGTCAATCCCGGTAACGGTTTGGGCTCCGGGAGCCAGATCTTCAATTACAACGCGAAAATCTACACCGACCAGACCACACCACCGGCGGGCACGTATCAGGACAGTGTGATTCTGGATGTGGGGTTTTGACCTTTGTAGGAGCGAGCTTGCTCGCGATGGTGTATCAGTCACATTGATGTCGACTGACACACCATCGTCGGAACGCCGCCCGGAGCAAGCTCGCTCCTACAGGGTTTTGTTGCGTTTGAACGATCAGTGAACTACCGCTCGATACTACGATTCCACCGCGCATTCCACGCCGGGCGCTGTTCGTTGACCTGGTCCCAGTCGATGGCAATCGCCGTTGTCAGATACTGCTTCATCGCTTCGACCTGGCCACGGGTTTTGTCCGTGGTCGGGGTGTTCGGGTTGGACGGGATCTGATCGCCATCTTCAAGTGCAGCGGCTTGCGCCTCGGGGGTCAGCAGAAACGCGGCGAGTTTCTGCGCCAGTTCCGGTTGGGTGTTGTTGGCGATGGCGCATTCGGCAACGTTGAGCACCACTGCGCCTTCCTTCGGTTGCGCATATTCGACCGGCATGCCTTTGAGTTTCAGCGCGGTGACCTGGGTCGGCGTCAGCGGGAACAGCGCCGCTTCGTCGGTCTGGAGCATTTCGGAAATCTTCGCCGAGCTCGGAATGTATTCCAGCACGTTGCGCCCGACGGTGTTCGGCCATGCCTTGAAGCCCGGCTCGACGTCGGTTTCGCTGCCACCCTGAATCCGGTTGAACATCAGGAAACCGTGCAGGCCAAAGGTCGAAGAAGCCATCGACTGGAACACCAGTTTGTCCTTGAAGCGCGGGTCGGCCATGTCCATCCACGAGGTCGGCGTCGCCCAGCCTTTTTCCTTGAACAACCGCGTGTTGTACGCCAGTCCCGTGACACCGAGGCTGACCGCCACGGCCTGGTCCTTGATACGGCCCTTGGCCGGAATCTGCGCCAGGGTCGGGCTGTCTTCGAGTTTGTCGCACAGGCCCATGGCGATGGCGCGGTACATGATGCCGTCGTCGAGGAAC
Source organism: Pseudomonas sp. GM60 (assembly GCF_000282415.1). Classification (NCBI taxonomy): domain Bacteria; kingdom Pseudomonadati; phylum Pseudomonadota; class Gammaproteobacteria; order Pseudomonadales; family Pseudomonadaceae; genus Pseudomonas; species Pseudomonas sp. GM60. The sequence continues at coordinate 2,863 of NZ_AKJI01000058.1, read as the reverse complement.
ATCACGTGCATTTGCGGGTTGCCTTTGCTGGCCTGGACCTTGGCCAGAATATCGGCGGACGTGCCGGGCACGATCACCACTTTGACGTTGTTGGCCTTCTCGAAAACCGGCAGCACCTTGTCGGCGTAGAGCCGTTCCATGGTCCCGCCGTTCATGCCGAGGTAAAGCGTCGGTTCGGCCTGGGCCTGGGTGACCGTGAGCAGGGCGCTCAGGCACGAAAGTCCGAGCAGTGCAGTGCGTTTGACGTTATTCATTGGCGCGACCTTCCTCTATCAAGCAACGGAGATGGAGTGAAACCGGGTGATGGAAAACGCATCCAGCGACGTGGTTGAGGCGCCGCTGCAGATGATCTCGGTGAGCGCCTGGCCCACCGCTGGACCGATCTGGAAACCTGCGCCGGCAAAGCCGAACGCGTGCAACAGACCGGGTTGAGTGCCACTGTGACCGATCACCGGTTGGCGATCGGGCAAGTAACCTTCGGTGCCGCTCCAGGTACGAATCGCCTGGGCGCCTTCAAGAAATGGGTAAAGCTCTACGGCTTGGCGCAGGATTTCGATCACCGCGTGTTGACCGGGGCGGGCGCGCGCGCCGTCGAGGGCAAACCCCTGTCCGCCGCCCAACACGCAATTGCCGCGCGCGACCTGACGCGCATAAATACCGCCGCCCTCGACGCCGGTGCTGGCATCCATCACCCATGGCAAGGGTTCGGTGACCAACATCGCCGGGTGCCCGGCGTGCATCGGCACCGCTTCGTCGAACTGCGCGGCAAGGCTGCCGGCCCATGCGCCAGCGCAGTTCAGCAGCCAGGGCGCTTGCAGTTGCAGGCCGTTTTGCGTGCTGACGCAAAAGCGCTGACCGTCATGCTCCACGGCGCTCACCGCGCATTGTTCGTGGACTTGCGCGCCGTGGCGCTGTGCTGCCCGGGCAAATGCGGGTGAAACCAGTCGTGGGTTGGCGTGGCCGTCATCCGGGCAAAACGAAGCGCCGACCGCGACGTCGCCGACCCACGGAAAACGCGTGCGTAATTCACCGCGATCAAGCACCTGCAAATCGAGGCCGAAACCCTGACTGCTGGCGGCATAGTCCTGCAATGCGCGCAGGTCGTTGAGGCTGCGCGCCAGTTTCAAGTGACCGCTGCGCTGGTATTCACCGTCAATGCCGATCAACTGCGGCAACTGCCCCCAGATTTCGTGAGCCTGTTGCGACAGCGGCAGTTGCGACAACGGTCGGCCCTGACGCCGCACGCCGCCGTAGTTCACGCCGCTGGAGTGCGAACCGCAAAAATCGCGCTCCAGCAGCGCCACGCGACGGCCTGCCTTGCTCAGGAAGAGCGCGGCAGAGGCACCGACAATGCCGCCGCCAATGATCACTGCATCGACCTCGATCATGGCTCGACCTCCAGACCAAACGGCAACGGTTTGATCGGTGCCTGCGCCCGCAGGCGGCCGATGTCAGAGACGTTTCGCTGACTGGCGCAGGCAATGATTTCTGCGGCGGCAGCACCACACATGCGCCCCTGACAACGGCCCATGCCGACCCGGCAATGAGCCTTGACCCGGTTGATTTCCCAATGGCCCTCGCGCACGACGTCGCGGATGTCACCGGCGCGCACTTCTTCGCAGCGGCAGACCATCACGTCGTCAGGCGTGTCGGCCGCCCAGTTTTGTGGAAACACGAAAGCGCGTTCCAGGCCTTGGCGAAAGCTATCGATTCGTTCAAGTGCCTGCTCCAGTTGCACGCCACGCTTGGGCGCAACCCCGTGACCCATGTCTTCGAGCAAGGCGAGGGCGGCACGTTCGCCGGCCATTTCCGCCGCGTCGGCGCCCATGATGCCGGCGCCGTCGCCGGCCAGATAAACCTCGGCGACACTGCTGCGACCGGCGCTGTCACGCTGCGGCAGCCAGGCGCGGTTGAGCGGGTTCCAGGCGAATGCGCAGCCGAGCAAGTCGGCGAGTTGGGTTTCACTGCGCAGGCCATGGGCGAATGCCACGGCGTCGCAGTCCAGTTGATGTTCACCGTTTGAGTTGGCCCAACGCAGCGACTGCACGCGGTGTTCGCCATCGATGCGTTTCAAGGTTGCACCCTGATGCACCGGGATGCCGTGAGCGGTCAGCCAGCTGCGGTAATAAATGCCTTTGGCCAATGTGGCCGGTTGCGCCAACAGATCGGGCAGGGCGCGGGCCTGGGCGCTGAACGGCGAGCTGTCGAGCACCGCGACCACGTTCGCGCCGGCCTTGGCGTATTGATACGCCACCAGATACAGCAACGGTCCGCTGCCGGCGAACACTACGCGCTCACCGATGGCGCAGCCCTGGAATTTCAGGGCGATCTGCGCAGCGCCGAGGCTGTAGACGCCCGGTAGCGTCCAGCCCGGCACCGGCAAAATCCGGTCGGTGGCGCCCGTGGCGACAATCACCCGAGAGAACTCCAAGCGTGCGGCGCGTTGCTCGTGCAAGGTGTCGAGCGCGCCGGCCTCGGCGTTCCACACCAGGGTTTCAGGACGGTAATCGAGCTGCTCGCGCAACTCATCAATCGTCTGATGCAACGCCTTCGCCTTGCGCGCTTCAAAGCCATACAGCTTGACCGCCGAGCGCTTGAAATTCGCCGGCTGACGCCGATAAATCTGCCCGCCACCGCGCGCGGCTTCGTCCAGCAAAACCGGGCGCACACCATGCGCCACCAACGTCTGCGCCGCACGAATCCCGGCCGGCCCGGCCCCCACAACAACCACCGACTTCATACCCAACCCCTTGTAGGAGCTGGCTTGCCGGCGATGAGGCCCTCACATTCAACATCCATGTCGGCTGACCCACCGCCATCGCCAGCAAGCTGGCTCCTACAGTTGATTGGGGTTGGTCGCGAA
>NZ_AKJI01000057.1:0-32813 GCF_000282415.1 Pseudomonas sp. GM60 | reverse complement strand
CTATCCCCCCGCCTGCAATCCGCAGCGTCAGCTTTGGGTCGTTTTCTACCTCTCGTGTTAGAAAAGAATCGGCCAATAGCAGATCCTCAACTCAGACCGTTTCGCTCCTACAGAGCTCGGTGATCAAATTGACTGGACCAATGAAAAGCATTAATTCAATGATGTTTTCTAATTAGAACTGAGACTTAAAATCAGTTCCATACCAGCCTACTGAATGCTTTCGCCGATCCTTCTGCTCAACCTTTGATCGATGAAGGCGGCTCGGATCGTCTAACGAAGAATGTGTTGCCAGCGGTGGCGCTGATCGCATTCTGAGAAAAGCGCAGTCGCGGACTTTGGATCGTCTAAGCAACGACCCTGCAGCTAGCGGCTCGGATTGTCTGAAAGACAACCTAGCTACCCCATCCTTTGTTGAGTGGTCGCTCAATTCCGCAGAACCCAATCACGTCTCTTTTGTTGTTCCCAATAGCCAACTCATATCATCCCTTGCGCACCGCAGATTTAGGCTATAGTCCCATGAAATGATTTTAGCTATCGACTAGCGACAAACACGTTGACAGAAAAGCAAAAGCACATCATCACCGAACCGCATAAATATACCCAAGAGTAGAAGGAGTACATGATATGACACTGGACATACGTAACAATTACTTCTCCAAACAATACTCAAATTTCAGTAGTCACGAGCAATTAAATCTCGCGATCTCATACCAAACAGAAGCAAAATCAGCTGAAGACACACTATTCCTAGATTTTTTAAACGCAAATGCGGATCGGCACAGACGCAGAATAGAGTCACTCAATATAAAACCCTCTATCGACTCTCTCACCTCCCTCATTATAAAAACATCTCCAAATAGCTGGAGCGTATCAGACAACAAAATTTTTTCCGTAGCATTGAGGATGGTACTTTGCGCCCACTCTCATTCGCCAAATACCACCAATACGAACTTAGACCAACTCGCAAAACATTACAACATTCAACAAAAAAACAATAGCGGCGTACGGCATGCTCTATTTTCAATCGCCAGAAATAGCATCTCTAGCATAGACAACCTCTGGGGAATAGATAAAGAAATTTTCGCCTCCACTGAGGCCGCACTATTAAATGAGGATATTGCTTATAAAAATATCACTAGAGAGCAATTCGAGAGCAGACATTTACACATATTGGAGCGGACACCTGACTATGCCAGCCAGCACTTTTTTTATGCAGACAATCTGAAGTCAATGCATACAAACGGGGAGACATCCATTTCACGCCAAGAAATCATCAACGCATACAAAAAAACCATTCAATTTTCATTATCCTTGCACGGCATTTCAGTCGACTCTGCAGAATTATTATTTGAACAGTGCAAAAACGGACTTTCAGAGATCTGTATACCGTTAGTCGAGGCCAGCTCACCACTACCGCTCGCAATAAGACGCTTTACTGAAGCCTTACAAGAATTTTAACTTATGCAAAAAAACTCATCAAATAGTTCCCCCCCCCAAAATACAACAATTTTAATCCTTGCGGCTGGCTTGGCAACCAGAATGGGGTTACTGTGTCAGAAAACACCAAAATGCATGTTACCTGTCGCTAACAAACCGTTCTTGTTGTGGATGGTAGGCTGCTACTGTTCCCATGGTTATCCGGTGGTAATTGGTACAGGCCATTTACACGAAGCAATACACAATATATTTGAGTCGCCGTTTTGGGAAATGAGAGGTGTCCGTTGCATCCGGGAGCCTTACTCTCTGGGAACAGGCGGTCTCATAAAATATGCATCCGAATTTATATCCACTGACTATATCATGACCCTTAATGGTGACACATTGCTGGATATAGACATAGAGGCGATTATTAAACAACACGTTACGGGATTGAGTCCGATAACTCAAGTAGTTACACGCAAAAGCCTTCAAAATGAAGGAGCCATAGTTGTCAATAATGCAGGCACCGTCGTTTCGTTCAATGAAGACAAAGCCATTTGCAAAACAATTGAAAATGATCACTCTCGATTCAGCAGTACTGGCTGCTACATGTTCAATAAAAATTTTATCTGTGGGAGTTTTCCTACAGGTGCCAGCTCTCTTGAACTTGATTTAATGCCATCATATGCAAAAGACTTATTAGTTTCTGCACATATCAATTCAGATCTTTCACTTTTGTTGGATTTCGGGACCCCAGAACGCTACACACTAGCGCTTCAACTAGGAGCGGAGATAAAAAAAATTTATGAACATTGAACCAAATGAATTCACCAACTCATCTTTAGCTAGATACTTCCGACTCAGCGGATATCTTCGTATTTCGCAAGCCATTTCGCAAGATAAATTACAAAAAATCCGAGAACAATCTCTATCCTTAATCCCAATTGAAGATGACGCCTATACTTTTAGTAAAATACGGCGAATCTCGGAAACCATCCCCGAATCAATTCTAACAATTTTTGAATCCGATAAAATTATTAGAATTATAACAAGCATCCTAGGCCCCAATGTTGTACTCGTAAAAAACCGACACAACCACCTATCAGTGCTACCGCCAAACCTTAATGTGTTTAGGCTTCATCGGGACGTTTTACAATGGTCCAACACAATAATATCACTTATGATCTACCTTCAAGACACCAATGAAGCTGACGGCGCCACTCATATCCTTCCAGGCTCACAACATTTAGATTTTATTCATCACTCCGGCCGACAAGGCCACGGTGGTACATGGATGGATGAGCATCCGGAATTTAAAAATTTGTTAGACCAAGCAATTCCTATACCGTGCAGAGCTGGTGATGCACTTCTCATTGATGGAGTTGCCTTCCACTCGCCAGGCACAGTGATTTCAGATACGCGCAGAATGGTTTTGACCTTCGCCTTGCGCGCTGTTGATGAGCTTAATGCTAATGCCAATAACGACGACAACCTACAGCTAGTAGCAGGAAATTGGGTTTATCATGGAAATAATAATAATTATTAGCACAACCAAACTTTAAACTTAATTAAATATCACCGACGTAAGCCATCCAGTATCCGGTGGCGCACTAGCTCTTAGAGTTACTGTCATCTTGGCGAAGGTATTAGACTATAAGGGGCATACAATAAAGGCGTGGCCAGCCAACCTTTGAAACCTATCGGCGTCCTAGGCTCTGTACGAAATCCTTTGAAATCTCACAGTGGGCTCTTGGGAGCTGAGATTCGGTAGAGTTGGTCATCGAAGGAAAGGAATCCATTGATGGCAAAGCGGTATGAACTCTCTGATGCGGCCAGGGATTTGGTCGCTGATCTCTTTATGGAAAGTCGTCGAAACGGCCGGCCCCGCGCAGATGATCGACTGATGCTCAACGGCATACTCTGGGTGCTCTGTTCGGGAGCCGCCTGGCGCGATATGCCCGAGCACTTTGGGCCATGGTCCACGGTCTATCGGCGGTTTCGAGATTGGCGTAATCGCGGGGCATTCAACCTGATGCTCAAGCGACTTCACATCAGGTTGAACGAACAAGGGTTAATCGATCTGGATACCTGGATGATTGACTCCACGGCGGTGCGCGCAACCCGGGCCTCTTTTGGTGCCGGAAAAAAAAGGGGACCTGAAGAACCACAAGACCACGCGCTCGGACGCAGCCGGGGCGGCCTGACGACCAAGATTCACATGCTGTGCGATGCCAATGGCGTGCCTTTGCACTTCCTGCTTTCAGGCGGGCAGGCCAGCGATATCGCCTATGCTCAACCGCTGCTGGATGAGGCATACGTCCCAAGCCTGCGCGGCCGTCCCCGCAAACGCTGTCGTTGGTTGTTGGCCGACAAGGGCTATGACGCCGAGGCTCTGCGTCGTTACTGCGACCGTTACCGGATGCAACCGGTAATCCCGCTGCGCAGCATGAAGCGCAAACCCAAGCCGGGTTTGCCGAGACTGTTTGACCGCCCCAAGTACCGGCAGCGCAACATCATCGAGCGTATGTTTGGCTGGCTGAAGGAAAACCGCCGCATCGTTACGCGCTTCGACAAGCTCGCGAAAAGTTATGCGGCGATGGTCTCACTGGCTTGTGCCATGCGGTGTTTACGACATTACTTTTCGTACAGAGCCTAGGTTGCGGAACACCCTCCGAAAATTGCGGAACGCTTCACTTTCCTTAGGGCAATAAAAAACCCCGTAGATCATTGATCTACGGGGTTTTTAAGAGTGGAGGCCGAGGTCGGAATCGAACCGGCGTAGGTGGATTTGCAATCCACTGCATAACCATTTTGCTACTCGGCCTCAAACATCTGATGTCATGTAGCACAACACCAAACGCGTACAGTCTTGGAGAAGATCTAGATCTAACTCCTTGAAAACATTGAGCTTTTTCAGCGGTCAGTGCTTTCGATGGCGTGAATTATGTACTGATTTCCGAAGGCTGGCAACCCCTTGATTTCAAAAAAAATTTGTCAGGTGCTTTGCATGTTGCGACGCAGGCTCAACGCTTCGCCCGCGCGCGCCAATGCGACTTCAGCATGCCCCCGGCCCGCTTAGTGCCCACGAATGTAGTACTCCAACTGCCGGATCAAATCGGCCTGCTCGACAATTGCCTCTTTGACCAGGTCGCCAATCGACAACAATCCGATCAGCTCGCCGCTATCTAACACCGGCAGATGCCGCAGGTGGCTGTCAGTCATGACTTCCATACAGCGCTCGATGCTCTGCTGACTGTCGGCTGTCACCACCGGCGCGCTCATGATGTCGCGCACCGGCGTGCCGACCGAGGAGCGTCCCTGCAGAACGACCTTGCGCGCATAGTCGCGCTCGCTGATAACGCCGACCACCTGCCCCGCTTCGATGACCGGCAGCGCGCCCACATTTTTCTCAGCCATCATTTTCAGTGCTTCAAGCACCATCTGGTCTGGCGCGATGCTGTGCACGTGCTGGTTTTGCACGACTTTCAGTTTCAGCAGCTGTGCGGCTGTTTTCATGGATGCCTCCGCTATCGTTGCTTATTGCCGATGCTTGGCCTCAAGCCAGCCCGACTTCCACCACGCCGCCGTTAAGCCGCACCGGCCAGACCCGCAAACGTTGCTGCGGGTACTCCAGGCAACTGCCGTCCTCAAGACGGAAATGCTGTTTGTAGATCGGTGAAGCAACCACGAGGTCCCCCTTGATGCTGCCGACCAACCCGCGCCCGATGACGTTCGCCCCGGATTGCGGATCATGGTTGTCGATGGCGTAGAGGCTTCGGCCCTCCGCGCCCGGCAGGTAGAACAGCGCCACTTGTGCGCCGTCGAGCCACACGACGACGCCGGAGTTAGAGACAAGGTCCTGCTGCTCGCACACGGTTTGCCAGACATCGCTGTCGGCCAGGGAATCGATGCGTTGGGTAGTGGACTGGCTCATCAGGCAATCTCCTCGGAGACAGGGATCAGGTTGAGTTCGGCGGCCATGATCGGGCGCCGTTGGCCGCGTTCCTGGACAAAATGGATGTCCGGGTCTGGGCGTTTATCGTTGACGAAGGTCCGGAAGCGCTTGAGTTTTTCCGGGTCTCTGAGGGCGTTGGCCCACTCGCATTCGTAGCGGTCGACCACCAGTTGCATCTGCGATTCGAGTTCGGCGCCGAGCCCGAGGCTGTCGTTGATGATCACCTCTTTGAGGAAGTCGAGGCCGCCCTCCAGGCTTTCGCGCCACACCGAGGTGCGTTGCAGTTTGTCGGCAGTGCGGATGTAGAACATCAGGAAACGGTCGATGTAGCGGATCAGCGTGGCATCGTCCAGGTCTGTGGCGAACAGCTCGGCGTGGCGCGGGCGCATGCCGCCGTTACCGGCGATGTAGAGGTTCCAGCCCTTCTCGGTGGCGATCACGCCGACGTCTTTGCTCTGGGCTTCGGCGCACTCTCGGGTGCAACCGGACACTGCGAACTTGAGCTTGTGCGGCGAGCGCAATCCCTTGTAGCGGTCCTCGATGGTCAGGGCCATTTGCACGCTGTCCTGCACGCCATAACGGCACCAGGTGCTGCCGACGCAGGACTTCACCGTCCGGGTCGATTTGCCGTAGGCGTGCCCGGTTTCGAAACCCGCCTCGATCAGCTCGCCCCAGATGTCCGGCAATTCATGCAGTTGCGCGCCGAACAGGTCGATCCGCTGACCGCCGGTGATTTTGGTGTAGAGGTCATATTTTTTCGCCACGACACCGATGGCGATCAGTTTGTCGGCCGTGATCTCACCACCGGGAATACGCGGCACCACCGAATAGGTGCCGTTTTTCTGCATGTTGGCCATGAAGGTGTCGTTGGTGTCCTGCAATGGCACCAGCGATGCGTCCATGATCGGCTGGTTCCAGCACGACGCGAGAATCGAGCCTACGGCCGGTTTGCAGACGTCGCAACCGGTGTGGCCACGGCCGTGTTTGGCCAGCAGTTCTTCGAAGGTGATGACCCCTTCTACGCGGACCAGCGCATACAGTTCCTGACGGGTATAGGCAAAGTGTTCGCACAGGCTTTTGTCGACACTGACGCCCCGGGCGATCAACTCATGTTCGAACACTTGCTTGAGCAGACCGGCGCAACCGCCGCAGCCGGTGCAGGCCTTGGTCTGAGATTTGAGCAGGCCCAGGTCGGTGCAGCCGCCATCGATGGCCGAGCAAATGGAACCCTTGGTGACGTTGTGGCACGAGCAGACCGTGGCCGATTCGGGCAACGCGCCCGGGCCCAGGGTCGGCGCGCCTTCGGATGACGGCAGGATCAGGCTGGCGGGTTCCCCCGGCAAGGCAATCGCGTTCTGCATGTATTGCAGCAGCGTGTCGTAATAGCTGTTGTCGCCGACCAGCACCGCGCCGATGACATGCTTGCCCGAGGCATCCACCACCAGCCGTCGATAGCTGGCCGTGGTTTCGTCGATGAACTGATAACTGCGTGCGCCTGGCGTGTTGCCATGGGCATCGCCGATGGAGCCGACGTCGACGCCCAGCAGTTTGAGTTTGGTCGACATGTCGGCGCCCAGAAACGGCTCGGCCGTATCGTTGCACAGACGTGCCGCGACACCGCGCGCCATTTGGTAACCCGGCGCGACCAGGCCGAACAGGCCGCCGTTCCAGGAGGCGCATTCGCCGATGGCGTAAATGTCCGAATCGCTGCTCAGGCATTCGTCATTGATCACTACGCCGCCGCGCGGGCCGATCTCCAGCGCGCATTGCCGGGCCAGCGCATCTTGTGCGCGGATGCCCGCCGAGAACACGATCAGGTCGGTTTCAAGAAATTCGTCGTTGGCGAAGTTCATGCGGTAGCGATATTCCTCGCCCGCGCTGATCGATTGAGTAGAGCGCGACAGGTGCACACCGACACCGAGTCTTTCGATCTGCGACTTGAGCGCAAGCCCACCCATTGTGTCCAGCTGCACCGGCATCAGGCGCGGGGCGAATTCCACCACATGCGCTTCCAGGCCGAGGCTTTTCAGGGCATTGGCGGCTTCAAGGCCCAACAGGCCACCGCCAACCACGACGCCGCGTCGGGCATTGGCTGCTGCGGCACGGATCGCATCGAGGTCTTCAAGGGTTCGATACACCAAACGCGAGTCGCCTTCGGCACCTTCGACTGGCGGCACAAACGGGTAAGAGCCGGTGGCCAACACCAACTTGTCGTAAGGGATGCTGCCTTGCGCGGTAATCACCTGGCGACGGGGGCGGTCGATTTCAAGGACCGGCACACCCAAATGCAGGGTGACGCCCGGCGTCTGGTAAAGCGACGCATCGGACAGCGCCAACGATTCGGCATCACGCCCCGAGAAGTACTCGGACAGATGCACGCGGTCGTAGGCACGCATCGGCTCCTCGCTGAAGACGTGCAGCCGATACTGGTCAAGCGCGCCCCGCTCAATCAACTGCTCGACGCAATGATGTCCGACCATGCCATTGCCGATCACGATCAGCGTTTGCACTTTGTTCAACGCGGCAACATTGGAATTCATAAGAAGCACCCGGCTAAAACGGTTCAAAAAGCAAAAAAAAACGCCTGAAACCTTGCGGTTCCAGGCGTCTTTGCCTGTTCTTTTGCGGTGTTAGCACCAGACGTCTATGCCTGATCCACCGATGTTGCCCATGATTCGATCGTCGTTGACCGAGGGGGCTGCCCACTCGACTGCGTTTATGGTGGGCCTGTCCGGTGTATTGCAGTGTTTGTGCCAGATCGCGAAAACGCTGATTGCGCAGCGTTTTTCAGGCGCGAGCAGCGAACAGGCTCCAGACTTTTGCCTTCGCATAGTGCAGACCGAGGCCTCACGGCTTTATAAAAGTGCATTCATGGGCATTACAGGTATTTGAGCCAGGCGATGTCGCGACGTCGGGCCTTCAGCCCGGAAAACCAACGGACCGGGCGATAAAGCGCAATGGCCAACAGGATTGCGGCGATCCAAACCGCGCCTACCGAGTCGAAACCGAAGTACGCGCCCTGATTCAATCCAAACAGCGCTACAGCGATGAGATACAAAACCTTCAGTGCGTAGAGGTGCAACAGATAGAAGAACATCGGCGCTGATCCAAACACCGTCAAGGGACGCAGCCATTGGCTCTTCTGCAAGTGCTCAAACCAAAGAAGCAGCAAACATCCGAGACTCAGGGTCAGCGCAATGAACAGCAGTGACGGCGGGTATTTGGTGATGTTGAAAAAACTCATCAGTGTTTGCACGGACGTATCGCCAACGCTCCATGGCTTCTCGCCATAGCCGTTGAGCAGCCGCAGTGCGACGAAACCGGCCAGCCCCAAAACGCCACAGAGCAGCAACTTGCGCTGACGCCCCTTGGCCTGCGCCGCTCGCCCGAACCACGGGCCCATGGCGTAACCCAAGCCAATGACACCGATCCACGGCAGCACCGGATAGGACGTGCGCAGCCGAAACCCTTCGGACAGTTCGATCCAGCCGCGATCATGGAGAATCGCCCATGGCACGTGCATCACCGATTCGATCGGAAAATGCAGGCCGTCCAACACGTTGTGACCGGCGATGATCGCCAGGCTCAAGAGCAACAACACCGGACGCGGCAGCCAGACCATCACCGACAGGGCCAGCATGCTCAAGCCGATGGCCCAGATCACCTGCATGTAAATGACGGTCGGCGGAAACTGGAACGTCCAGGCGAAGTTCACGAGGGTGAACTCAAGCACCACCAGAAACAGCCCGCGCTTGAACAAGAAGCTGCAAACGTCGGCCTTGCCGGCGTACTTCTCACCGTACAGCCAGGCCGACAGACCGGTGAGCAGCACGAAGACCGGCGCGCACAAATGAGCGAGCGTGCGACTGAAAAACAGCGCCGGCTCGGTCGTGGTGATGTCCATGGGATCGGACACTTGCCGATGCAGGAAAAAGGTTTCGCGGACGTGATCGAGCAGCATGAACAGAATCACCATGCCCCTCAATGCATCGATGGAAAGAAGCCGGCCAACTGCCGTGCCGGTGGAGCGAGAAGGTGCAAGGGTCATGGATGTTTCGCAACGCAAGGGGTGAATAAACGTGTCCCGCAGGACAGCCTGCCGGGCACCTTATATTGTTACCCTATAACATCTCAAAGCATTTTTTTAGTTTGTGCACATTTAGAAGGAAACCATGTGGGAGCGAGCCTGCTCGCGATGGTCGTTAACGAAAACGCGTGTTGCCTGGGTAAACGCAGCGTCCTTTAAACCATCGCGAGCAGGCTCGCTCCTACAGTGTTAATGTTGAAATGTTTTGTTTCATTAATCAGACACCTGCAAAGGAATGCCTTCAAAAATGGACTTCTCACTCAAGCACCTGGCCGCGACAACGTTGATGCTGGCCAGTCTTTCGTCGTTCACCACAGCAGCGCACGCCAACATTACTCCGCAGCAAGGCGCGGCCATCCTCAAGACGTTCAGTGACGCATCGATCACGGATTTCAGGCAGTTCCTGACAAGCGTGGCCAAGAGCGACCTGGCCAAAACCGACGACCTCGGCACGGCAATCTCTGCCTTCCTCGACAACAAGAGCCTTTCCGCCGACCAGCAGAACGAAATCCATCGCCTGCTCGGCCTCTATGCGCGGGTGAAATACGGCAGCGCCGCCACCGAGACGCTGCGTGAACTGGTGGCGATCCCGACCTTCCGCGTGGACGGTGTTGCCCAGCACGACAACCCTGAATTCATCAAGATCGCCGACAAGATCAAGAGCCTGGCCCAGGCCTTCAACCTGACCTTTCGCAACGTCGACAACCGCGTCTATGAAATCTCCCTCGAAGGGAGCGGCGATGAAGTGGTGGGCATTCACGCCCACGCCGACGTGGTGCCCGTGACACCGGAAAACTGGGTCCTGAAAGACGGCACCCGCCTCGATCCGTTCAAGGTCACCCTGATTGGCGATCGCATGTATGGCCGTGGCACCGAAGATGACAAAAACGGCATCGTGGTGGCGCTCTACGCCATGAAAGTCATCAAGGAAGAAAAGCTGCCGTTGGCGAGGAATTTCAAACTGCTGGTGGACACCACCGAGGAAACCAGCGGCGACGCCATCCCTTATTACTTCGAACACAACCCCACACCTAACTACAACCTGGCGCTGGATGGCGGCTACCCGGTGGTGATCGCCGAGAAAGGCTACGGCACCGTCATGGCCAACTTCCCCAAGCGCAAGGCTGACGGCAAGGGCGCTGAAATCGTCTCGATGACTGGCGGCCTGGCCACCAACCAGATTCCGTCGGCGTCGGTCGCCACCCTGCTGAGTGACAAACCCGCCGAGCTGGCCGCCAGCCTGCAAAAGGCCGGTACCGAGTACGCCAAGCGCAATGGCGGCGATTTCGAGGTGACGGCCAAGGTCGTCGGCAAAGACGTCACGCTGACAGTCACCGGCGTTTCCGCCCACTCCTCCGAGCCCGAGTCCGGAATCAACCCGGTGGCGAGAATGCTGGTGTTCATCAGCAGCCTCGACGGCAAGGTCGCCCTCAAGCACAACCACATCACCGACGCGGCCCGCTACGCTGCCGACAACTGGGGGCTCGATTATCTGGGTGGCAAATTGGCGGTCGGTTTTTCCGATGCGTTCATGGGGCCGTTGACCACCTCCCTGACCTTTGTCGGAATGGATGAAAACACCTTCAAACTCGCGGTCAACCTGCGCGTACCGAAGGGCAAGTCCCCGGAAGTGCTCAAGCGCGAAATCGCCGACAAGCTCGACGCCTGGAGCAAGAAATCCCAGGTTGCGGTGGCCTTCGATTACTCGATCGCCGAACCGATGTACCGCAATCCCGAGGGTGAATGGGTCAAGGCGCTTCTCGCCGTGGCCAGCGAAAACCTGGGCATGGAACACAAATTCGGCACCTCGGCCGGCGCCACTTCGGTCCATGAACTGCCCAACGGCGTGCAGTTCGGCCTGGCCCGGCCCGAAGTCAAATACACCGGCCACACCGACAACGAGTTCAAGACCGTCGACCAGTTCCTGCTGGACCTGCAGATCGTGACCGAGATGTTCGGGCGCATCGGCCAGTTGCCAAAACTCTAAGCCCTCCCCTTCGGACCCGCTGCTCTGGCGGGTCCGACGTTTACAACGTCCTGATCCACTTTCCTGTAGCAGTCTTTTCACGCCTGCCATCAGCGTTGCTTCCAGAGCAACGATCTCTGAATTAAGTTGCTCTTGCTGCCATTGGTCAATGGAGCGAGCATCGCTCTCGACACCGGAGCGGCTGCGAGCGCCACATCCTGCCGGCTGTCTTACCTCCCCCGCACGCGCACAAGCCCCGACAGAGGGCCTACGGGTGAGTCATGTCTAATAAAAACAAGAGTTAAATTATGACCAGAGACAAAGGCAAACTGTGTGTACTGCTGTTTACCGGGGCTGGCGCCAACCTTGCCCAAGGCGCCGACAGCGGATTCGTCGAACAGTCCACCGCTACCCTGCAAACCCGAAACTATTTCTTCAGCAGAGACTTCTCCGATATCCGAGGCTCGGAAAAATCGATGGCTCAGGAATGGGCCCAAGGGTTCATCCTCAACTTCAAATCCGGCTACACGCCCGGACCAGTAGGATTCGGCCTGGATGCCATCGGCAAATTCGGCATCAAGCTCGACAGCAGCCCGGACCGGGTCAACTCGGGATTGTTACCGGTCAAGGACGATGGCCATGCCGCGGACAATTATGGTCGTCTCGGGTTGGCGGCGAAGATGCGCGTTTCCAAAACCGAGCTGAAGGTCGGTGAACTGCAACCCAACCTGCCGACACTGGTCTTCAGCGACATCCGCTTGCTGCCCCCGGCCTATCAGGGCGCGAGCATTACCAGCAGCGAAATCCCCGGCCTGACGCTGCAAGCCGGGCATTTGACCTCCACGACCCTGCGCAACGAGGCCGGCGAGAGCAAACTCCAGGCGTTGCTGGGCAACAAGCCGCAACGGCAAGTGTCGAGTGATGCCTTCAATTACGTGGGCGGCGATTACGCGTTCAACAGTAACCGCACCACCGTGAGTGCCTGGCATTCCCGACTGGAAGATATCTACGAGCAAAACTTCTTCGGTTTGAAACACAGTGTGCCGCTGGGCAGTTGGGTGCTGGGCGCCAATCTTGGTTACTACGACGCTCAGGAAGAAGGTCGCAAACTGGTAGGCAAGGTCGACAACCAGTCCTTCTTCTCGTTGCTATCGGCCAAGCTCGGTGGCCATACGTTCTATGCCGGTTACCAGGGCATGTACGGCGACAGCCCCTTTCCTCGCGTGTTTCTCAATGTCAGCGCCCTTGGCAACGAATTGCCGACCTACGAGTTCGTCTCCACCCATGAGCGCTCCTTTCAACTGCGCTATGACTATGACTTCGCGGCCCTCGGTGTGCCTGGCCTGCTAGCCAGCACACGTTATGTCACCGGCGACAATGTGAAGACGGGGATGGGCTATGAAGGCAAAGATCGGGAGCGTGACCTCGACCTCAGTTACACCTTCCAGGCAGCCCCATTGAAAGGCCTCGGCGTGCGAGTGCGCAATGCGGTGGCACGCTCCAACTACCGCACGGATATCAACGAGAACCGACTGATCATCAGCTACACCTGGACGCTGTTCTGAGTTCCTAAAACCAATGTGGGGGCGAATCACTTCGCCCCCACAGGTTTTACTGTTCCCCGGCCTTCAACTGACTTCCACGGTCATCTCGATTTCGACACAGGCGCCCAACGGAATCTGTGCCACACCGAATGCCGAGCGCGCGTGTTTCCCCTTGTCCCCAAACACCTCCGCTAACAGCTCCGAGGCGCCGTTCGTGACCAGATGCTGCTCGGTGAAACCGGACGTTGAATTCACCAGGCTCAGCACTTTGACAATCCGCGTGACCCGATTCAGATCGCCAAGATGAGCCTGCAGCGTCGCCAACAAATCGATGGCGGTCAAACGTGCGGCCACATAGCCCTCCTCTGTCGTCAGCGTTTCGCCCAGTTTTCCTGCCCAGACTTTGCCGTCTTGCTTCGCGATATGGCCGGACAGGTAAACGACGTTGCCACTCTGCGCACTCATAACATAGGCAGCAGCGGGAGCGCCGGTAGTGGGCAACTCGATACCGAGGTCTTTCAGGCGGGTATAAACATCATGTTCAATCATGGGTTTTCCTCGAATAGAACGTGCCAACGCCCGGAACTTCCGGGCGCTGGGCAAGTTGAAAAACGTTTGATCCGGTTGTTTAGCCGGGTATCGATTCGCGGCTGAAGGCGTCGAGTTCCTTTACCAGGCTCTGCGCTGCCAACATCACCAGAGCGCGGCCTTTGTCCGGGGTGGCCAGGGACGGATCCGAGCCCATGCGGCCATCCGGATGGCGTGCGCGGAAATCCAGCGCTTCGCGAATCGGCCCCCACGGCGCGATCTGCGGCGAGTACCCGGCGGTTTTGATGGAATCCGGGTAGGCCCACTGAGTCACGGCAATCTCGGACGGCGTGGCATGAATGCCGTGCCCCTCAGGAAACTGCTCCCGAGCCAACTCACCGATTCCCTCCAGATCCCACCAGTTGCACAACTTCAGCGCGAACCCTGCAGGACGTCGAGCGAAGCTTGCTTCGGCGTAAAGCTCCGAGAACGCCGCTTCAATCGATGCGACGTTGCCGCCGTGGCCATTGAGGAAGAGGATTCTTTCAAACCCGTGAGCGGCCAACGAACGCACCCAGTCGCCAATGGCCGCAATGAACGTCGAGGGGCGAAGTGAAATGGTCCCGGGGAATCCAAGATGGTGTTGGGCCATGCCGATGTTGAAGGTCGGCGCAATCAGGATGTCTGCCGACTTCTGCGCTTCGCACGCAATGATTTCGGGGCACATCCAGTCGGTCCCCAAAAGGCCGGTCGGACCGTGTTGTTCATTGGAGCCGATCGGGATCACGATGGTGCGGCTGCGTTCAAGGAATTGCCCGATCTCGGCCCAGGTCGATAGGTGTAAAAGCATGTGGGTTCTCTCTTTAAAAGGGTTCCTTTCGGAACACGACTGATCAAGTGGGAGGCGGTTGATCAACCCGCGCTGAATTCAGAAACCGGGCGCTCACGCGGTTGCCGTTTGGTGGCAAGGATCACGAACGCTGCACACAGGAAGACGCAGCCCACAACGACGATGCCGAGATTGGCGCTGCCGGTTGCCGTTTTTGCCCAGCCAATCACCGCAGGCCCCCAGAAACCGCCGGAAAGACCGATTGTGTTGATCAAGGCAATGCCTCCCGCCGCCGCATCACCCTTGATGTGCTCGGAGGGCATCGCCCATAACACGGTGTAGGCCATGAACATCATGGCGGTCGCCACTGTCAGCAGAACCAGCGACGCCATCAGGTTGCCGTCGGCAAAGGGATACATGAGCAACAGGATGGCGCCAATGCCCGCAGGGACTGCGCAGTGGTAGCGTCGTTCGCCGACCCGGTCGGACCGACGCCCTATCCAGTACATGCCGCATGCCGCCGCGACATAGGGAATCGCGGCATACCAACCCAGCTGCATGGTGTCGTTGACGCCCTGGGCCTTGAGGATTGCCGGCAGCCAGAAACTCATGGCGTAGATCGAGAAGATGATGCAGAAATAGGCTGAGGCGAGGATGTAGATTTTCGGGTCGCGCAACACCGCCCGAAACGAATGGACCCGCCCCGACGATGTACCGAGTTCACTCTCCAGCAGTGTCCTTTCTTCAACATTCAGCCATCGGGCCTCCGAGGGCCGGTTGGAGAGTACGAAATAGGTCAGGATGCCGAGGAACACGCAAGGCAGACCTTCAATCAAAAACATCCATTGCCAGCCGGCCAGGCCGCCAACGCCTTCGAACGTGGTGATCAGCCAGGCAGACAGCGGACCGCCGATAATGCCGCCGATGGGACCGGCAATAAACACGATCGCAATGGCCCGCGCCATGCGCTTCGGGCCGTACCAGCAAGACAGGTAATAGATCATGCCAGGGGCAAAACCGGCTTCGAATACACCCAGCAGAAAACGCATCGCATAAAACATCGGCACGTTGCGCACAAAGAGCATGCAGGCCGAGGTTATGCCCCAACACACCAAAATGCGGCTGAAGGTTTTTCGCGCCCCCACCTTCGGCAACATCAGGTTGCTCGGCAACTCAAACAGCACGTACCCCAGAAAGAAAATACCCGCGCCCGCTCCGTAGGCCGCATCGGACAGTCCGAGGTCATTTTGCATCTGCAGCTTGGCGAAGCCGACGTTGATCCGGTCCAGGTACGCAAAGACGTAGCAAATGAACAGGAGTGGCAACAGCCGCCAATTGAGCTTGCGGTAAAGGGCAGAAACGGCATCACTGCTTGCCGGTGTCAGTAAGGTTGACATGCGAGTCTCCAATTATTCTTGTTGGTCTGCGTTCGTGCCAAAGAATGTTGCACCGGCACCGCAGGCCCAGCAAGAGCAACTAAGTTCGTGTATCGTTGCCCTACAAGCAACACAAACTTTCTGGCGGGAGGGCCCGGGATGCGCGAGATCAACCAACAACGGCTGCGGTATTTTCATGAAGTGCTGGTCCACGGCTCGATTCGTGGCGCGGCAGACAGCATCAATACGTCGCCCTCCGTTATCACGCGCCAGATCAAGCTGCTGGAAGAGGAACTGGGCGCAAAACTGTTCGAGCGCCAGGCACGCGGCGTGCAGCCTACCGAGGCAGCGGCGCATTTGCTGGAGTTCTGGCGCGGTTATCGATCACACCAGGAAAAACTCGAAGACCAGCTTCAAGCGATCAAGGGCCTGCAACAAGGCCAGGTGCGAGTCGTCATCAGTGAGGGCTATGTCGATGCCTTGGTCGACAACGTGCTCGCCCCCTTCTGCAAACAGTACCCCAAGCTCGATGTCAGGCTGGACATCCTTCCCGTCGACGACGTGCTGAACGAAGTCGCCGAAAACCGTGCGCACATCGGCCTTGCCTACAATCCGCCGCCGCATTCGCAAATCGATTACCGCGCGACGTCATCGCAGCCAGTGATGCTGCTGGTTCGCCCTGATCATCCGTTGGCAGTGCGAGGGGGAACGGCAACCGTCGAGGACATACTCACCTGCCGACTGGTGCTGACGCCCCCCACCTTCGGTATCGGGCATGCGATCAAGATGCTTGAGTACGCCGAGAAAATCGAAATCCGCCCGGCACTGGTCAGCAACTCCCTCGCCGCACTCAAGCGCCTGGTGGCCTCCGGGGATTTCACCTCGTTGCTCGGCGAATTCGCTGCCTATCGGGAAATCGAACAAGGCAGCCTCGCGGCGGTACTGATCGACCATCCGCTGTTCCTGGGTGTGGAAGCGAAACTGCTGGTGAAGTCCGGCCGACCGCTGGCCGCGCCGGCTCAGGAGCTGCTGAACTGGATGTTGCAGCGCTTGCCGATGTTTGTGTCGGCTGACGAAGTGACATCGGCCTCACGGTAACCTCAGCGCTGTTTGCTGACCGGCTCAATGAAATCGCTAAAAAAAAGAGGCCGAAGCCTCTTTTTCTAATTCCAACCCTAAAAAATGCACAAAAAAAAAGCGCCACTCATTGAGTGGCACTTTTCTGTATTTGGAGCGGGAAACGAGACTCGAACTCGCGACCCCGACCTTGGCAAGGTCGTGCTCTACCAACTGAGCTATTCCCGCGTCTTGGTGGTGCGCATTTTATAGAATCCAGAAGCTCCGTCAACCCCTTGATTCAAAAAAGTTTTATTTATTTTTCCACATCGGTCTTCAGATGCGGCCAGGCAGCCCGCAGGTATTGGACCATGGACCACAATGTCAGGCCCGCAGAGATCATCAGCAAGGCGTAACCCACCAGGACCCAGAACGTGAAGTCCGACGGATTGGCCAGCAGGATCACCAGCGCCAGCATCTGTGCGGCGGTTTTCCATTTGCCCAGGTTCGACACGGCGACGTGAGCACGAGCACCGAGCTCGGCCATCCACTCGCGCAATGCCGATACCACGATCTCGCGACCGATGATCACGGCAGCCGGCAGCGTGAGCCACAAATTACCGTGTTCCTGCACCAGCAGCACCAACGCCACGGCGACCATCAGCTTGTCGGCCACCGGATCGAGGAACGCCCCGAACGGCGTACTTTGCTCCAGACGACGAGCCAGGTATCCGTCCAGCCAGTCTGTGGCGGCGGCAAACGCGAAGACCGAAGCGGACGCCAGGTAGCTCCATTGGTAAGGCAGGTAAAACAGTAAAATGAAGATCGGGATAAGCAGGACGCGTAGAACGGTAATCAGATTAGGGATATTCATCGGCACAACTGGCTACGAGGTGAGGGGGCATTCTACTCGCTGTGCAGATTTGCATAAATCAACTCTGCGAGCTTTTTACTGATCCCGGGTGCTTTGGCGATCTCTTCGATGCTGGCACGAGACAGCTCCTGCAATCCACCAAAATGTTTCAACAAATCGCGCCGACGGGTCGGACCCACCCCGGCTACACCCTCAAGCGTAGACGTACGGCGCGTTTTGCCACGACGGGCACGGTGTCCGGTAATTGCAAATCGGTGGGCTTCATCGCGGATCTGCTGGATCAAAT
The DNA here is from genome assembly GCF_000282415.1 of Pseudomonas sp. GM60. Lineage (NCBI taxonomy): Bacteria > Pseudomonadati > Pseudomonadota > Gammaproteobacteria > Pseudomonadales > Pseudomonadaceae > Pseudomonas > Pseudomonas sp. GM60. The sequence continues at coordinate 14,893 of NZ_AKJI01000057.1, read as the reverse complement.
GCAGCGCCGGAGAATCGCCACGCAAGGTAAATTCGTGGGCGGCATCGTTGAGGTACAAGGTTTCGAAACCGGCCTTGCGCGTCGCACCCTTGGCCACGCCCAGCAGAATCAGGTCGGGCACCGCCAGTTCATTGAGCACATCGCGCGCCATGGACAACTGCCCCTTGCCGCCGTCCACCAACAGAATGTCCGGCAACTTGCCCTCCCCGTCCTTCAGTTTGCTGAAGCGCCGGGTCAGGGCCTGGTGCATTGCGGCGTAGTCATCGCCCGGCGTGACGCCCTCAATGTTGTAGCGACGGTAGTCGGACTTGATCGGGCCTTCAGGGCCGAACACCACGCAGGACGCCACGGTCGCTTCGCCGCTGGAGTGACTGATGTCGTAGCACTCGAGGCGCTGCGGCGGCTCATCCAGTTTCAGCACGTCGGCCAGGGCATCGAAACGTGCCGCAACGTGTTGGCGGTTGGCCAGGCGCGCGCCCAGAGCCTGCTCGGCATTGGTCACGGCCAATTGCTGCCAGCGTGCCCGCGTGCCACGAACCCTGTGACTGATGCTCAGCTCACGACCGCGCAGCTCTTCGATGGCCGCGATCAGGGTCGGGAAGTCTTCGTGAACCACGTTGACGATCAGCTCGCTCGGCAAGTCGCGCTCGGGGCTGCTGACGAAGTACTGACCGAGAAACGCGGCCATGACTTCTGAAACGTCTTCCTCAATGCCCACCTGCGGAAAGAAATTCTTGCTCCCCAGCACCCGACCGCCGCGCACGCTGATCAAATGGACACAGGCACCGCCCGGATTAACGAACGCGGCGATGACGTCGACGTCACCGGTCCCGCCTTCCATGCTCTGTTGATCCTGGACCCGGCGCAGCAACGAGATCTGGTCGCGCAGTTCGGCGGCACGTTCGAATTCGAGGTTGATCGCCGCCTCTTCCATGCCGGCGGACAATTCATCGGTCAGCGCATTGCTGCGCCCTTCGAGGAACATCACCGAGTGACGAACGTCCTCGGCGTAAACCTCGGGCTCCACCAGCCCCACGCACGGCGCCTTGCAGCGCTTGATCTGGTATTGCAGGCATGGACGTGTGCGGTTCTTGTAGTAGCTGTCTTCGCACTGGCGAACGAAAAAGGTTTTTTGCAGCAGGCTCAGGCTTTCGCGAATCGCCCCGGCACTGGGATAAGGGCCGAAATATTTGCCCTTGGCCTTTTTCGCCCCGCGATGAATGCTAAGGCGTGGGAACTGGCCGTCGGAAAGAAACACATACGGGTAGGATTTATCGTCGCGCAGCAGAATGTTGTAGGGCGGACGCCATTCCTTGATCAGCGTCTGCTCAAGCAGCAAGGCTTCGGTTTCATTGGCCGTGATCGTCGTTTCGACCTGGGCGATACGCGCCACCAGCGCAGCGGTCTTGGGCGCGAGGCCGGACTTGCGGAAGTAACTCGACAGGCGATTCTTGAGATTCTTGGCCTTGCCGACGTAAAGCAGGCGTGCCTCGCTGTCGAACATGCGATAGACGCCGGGGCGTCCGCTGACCGTCGACAGGAAAGCACTCGGATCGAAGGTGTCAGTCATTTTCAGAGGCTGGCATCAACCATGCCGTGACGAACTGCCAACAGCGTCAATTCGACATCGCTGCTGATCGAAAGCTTTTCGAAAATTCGGTAACGGTAGGTGTTCACGGTTTTGGGCGACAGGCACAGTTTGTCGGAAATGATCTGGACCTTCTGGCAGCCGACAATCATCAACGCGATCTGGATTTCCCGCTCCGACAGTGCGTCGAAGGGCGAATCGTTGGTCGGCTGAAAGGATTTGATCGCCAGTTGCTGGGCAATCTGCGGGCTGATGTAGCGTTGCCCGGCAAACACCAGGCGGATGGCCTGGACCATTTCCGGTAACCCGGCGCCTTTGGTCAGGTAGCCCGCGGCCCCGGCCTGCAACAATCGTGTAGGAAACGGATCTTCCTCACACACGGTGACCGCGACGACCTTGATATCCGGATGACTGCGCAACAATTTGCGCGTGGCTTCAAGACCGCCGATACCCGGCATCTTGACGTCCATCAGCACCACATCGGGTTTCAACTCACGCGCCTTGAGCAGGGATTCTTCCCCGGACTCAGCCTGGCCGACTACTTGCAGGCCATCGATGTCAGCCAGCATTCGTGTAATGCCTGTACGAACGAGATCATGGTCATCGACTACTAGCACCCTAATCAAGCAGACACCTCGCGATATGGTCTTATTGAGTTGCCGACACCTTAGCAAAAAGCAACTGGCAGACCTAGCGGCAAGCGTCATATAAAAAGTTTCAATACATCTTGAAAGGCTTGTCTCATGCGTGTTTCAGCGATGCAAGGCATCGACATCGCGCTGCATTCTCAGGAAACACTCGTCTTTGCCGACCACTGCCAGGCCCTTTCGCTCGTATAACGCTTTCGCCGGATTATTTGCAAAAACCGTCAGGCGCAATGCCGGGCGTCGTTCCTTGCACGCCATTGCCAATACCTGATCGATCGCCCAGGAACCGGCGCCCTGCCCCCGGAACGCTTCGAGCACGTGTAACTCACGGATGTACAAGGCCCTTGCATCCCGACTCAGGCTTACATAACCCAGCCGTACATCATCGCGGACGATCAGCCAGTTTTCCCGCCCCGCCCAGGCCACATCGAAAGCCTCGTCCTGCCACAGCAGATCGTGCTGAATGTAATAGCGGAGCATGGTTTTACAGGTCAGTTCACGAGCAAAGTCGAGGTCTTGCGATGTCGCAGGACGTAATTCGAATCCCATCAGGCCTCCGCGACGGCGACGACGCGCCCCGTCCAGCTGTCAGCATTGCGGCGAGCAACGACCAGCAGATTGCCGATGCCCGGTGCGGCAGCGATCAGCGAACCGTCCGACGCCCAGATGGCGCTGCGTCCTGCCGACTCCCAGCCCCCCGTCGCACCGCCATGGTTGGCCATCAGCACCGCCATCGAATGCCTGACGGCATAGCCTTGCAACAACGCAGTATCGGGGGCGTAACCATTTTCGGTGATCAGCACGCCTGCGGCATACAGGTCGGCGCCCTGTTGCGCCGCTGCGGCCGCATGACTGGCGTGGGAAAAATCGGCGCACACCGCCAAGGCTATCGTATCGTCGCCGATGGTCAGGGGCGAACCGCCAGTGCCCGGTGCAAACGCTACTTCCTCGCCGGGATGCAGATGCTGCTTGCTGTAGACCCCGAGTGAACCATCGGCGCCCAGTACCAGCGCCCCAATCAACACCGGCGAATGCTCCGACAGACGAATAGGCATCCCGACTACGGTCGTTACGCCGACTTCCTGCGCAAAATCGCGCAACGGTTGCAGCACCGAACCCTCCGGCGCAATGGCCAACTCAGCCGCCAGCCCGCGCTCGTACCCGGTCAGTGACAGTTCCGGAAACACCAGCAACTGCACGCCCTGCTCCGCCGCCACCTGCATGAAACGTTGATGCCACGCAATATTGGCGACCAGGTCTCCAGCGCTGGAGATCGATTGAGCGGCGGCGATGGTCAGCGTCGTCATGATTCGTCCTTGTGACGGTGTGTTTTTGTTTAAACGGCGAGTGTGTCACAACCGCCGACGCACTCAAGCGATAGAAAACGCCGCCAGTAACCAATAGCAATTTCTGATTGAATCCGTGTACCGGCCTCTAGTAAGCTCGGCGCATCCATCGGAGACAGACCATGTTCAACGCCCTCTCACAGCTTCGTACCGCCAGCGCCCCGCGCTCGGTTGCGGCTGCCCGGGTGAATGTCGTTTGCGCTTCGGTCAGCTTTTATTTTGGGTATTGGTTTAGCCACTGGCGCGCCTGATACCCACACGGCGCCCACTTTAAACGGGTCGCCACCAGAGAATTCTCAACCCCCGGTCGGCCTCCCGACCGGGGGTTTTGTTTTTTCAGCCCCTACACTTTTTAGCAACAACACAGACATTTTGAGGATTCACGACATGAACTACGCCACTTATTACCGTCACGACAGTTTTACCGCCTGGCGATTTAGCAGCCTCCGCTCGGGACAGCCTGCCGCCTCCGATCGGTCACCCACAGGTGGCAAGCACACACACGCAGCCAATCCGGCCAATTGTCGAACACCCCAGTAGGGCCGAGCGCGCGGGAACGAACCCGCCGCCCGCCCAGGAAGCCTGAACATGAACTCGTCCGTCTCTGCTTTGCCACTGTCCACCCTGAGCCCTGCCAATGAAGCGCTGACCTTGCGCCTGCCGAGCTCATTGCAACTCAAACAGCAACTGCCGATCAGCAACGCCCTGACCCGGCAAGTCGCCGCCCACCGCGATGCGGTTCGCGCGATTCTCAACGGTGAAGACTCCCGTTTGCTGGTCATCGTCGGTCCTTGCTCGATTCACGATCCGCAGTCCGCCCTCGAATACGCCAGTCACCTCGCCCGCCTCGCCGCCGACGTCAGCGATGAAATGCTGCTGGTGATGCGCGCCTACGTCGAAAAACCCCGTACCACCGTCGGCTGGAAAGGCCTGGCCTACGATCCGCACCTGGACGGCAGCGACGACATGGCCGGTGGCCTGACCCTGTCACGGGAGCTGATGCGCGAAATGCTTCGACTCGGCCTGCCAATTGCCACCGAACTGCTGCAACCGATGGCCGCCGGGTACTTCGACGACCTGCTCAGCTGGGTCGCCATTGGCGCCCGCACCACCGAGTCGCAGATCCACCGGGAAATGGCCAGCGGCCTGAACATGCCGGTCGGCTTCAAGAACGGCACCGATGGTGGCGTCGGTGTTGCCAGTGACGCCATGCGCTCAGCCGCTCATCCGCACCGGCATTTCGGTGTCGACAGTCAGGGGCACCCCGCGATCATCCAGACCCCGGGCAACCCTGACACTCACCTGGTATTGCGCGGCGGTCATCGCGGCCCGAACTACGACCGCGACAGCGTCGCCCAGGTGAACAGTGATTTGACCAAGCTGAAGATCCCGGCCCGGATCATGGTCGATTGCAGCCACGCCAACAGCGGCAAAGACCCGCTACGTCAACCGGCGGTGTTCAACGATGTGCTTGAGCAGCGCCTGCAAGGTGATCGCTCGCTGATCGGGATGATGATTGAGAGTCACCTGTTCGAGGGTTGCCAGCCGCTGAGTCCGTCGCTTCAGTACGGTGTATCGGTGACGGATGGCTGCCTTGGGTGGGATGGGACCGAGGTGTTGTTGCGTCAAGCGGCGGATCGGTTGCGCGCGCAACGCAAAACTTGAAATGTTTAGACGCGGTTTTCTGGAGACTTTTGGGGACGGATTGGCACGCCAAGGTTTGATCGTGCCCTCAAGTCTGAAATCATGGCCGCTGTCTGCATAGAGTGCCCGAGCGATGAGTCGCGAGGGCTTCTGAATGATTATGCATGGATGCAAATCAGCAGACTGAAAACAAGCGGCGCCAGCTCGATACGAGCAGGTGCTACACCGTCGTCATTCGGTAGTAATGAGGTCAAGGATGGACAAAAAGTATTTCGTGAAAAACTCGCTGACAGGCTTCCTGTTTCTGATTGTAGCCATCGTTGCTTTTTATACTGGCGATGAGTTGTTCTACAGAGATGTTCGGTTGGTCGTATTCATGGTGCTCAGCACTCTACTGTATCCACTATCCAGATATCTGATACAGGCAACTGCCTACAGATTCAAGAGCCCCATCTTCTGGAAAAAAGCATTCCTCCTCCACTATTCGGATATTTCTGGAGTCACTGCATTATTTGCATTTTTTTGCATAGCATTTGCAATCCCTATTGGCAGCATCTACCTGACCTATATGATTTTTAATAGGGGGGCGACTAAAGCGCCCCCCTCCTCGCGTTAAATACTTATGACAAACTCGTTCACCTTGCTAACTAACTCATCATTTATAAGTGAGCTTGTAACCGCCATCAGCAAAGCGAACCCCAGGATTCCCACGGGCGTCAGGACCGTAAAACCAAACATGAACGCTAACAAGCCTGCGACGACCTGACCTGCGACGACGGTTTCCGCCTTGATAAAAAACGGCTTCCAATCCCCACTTTCCGCTGACTTTTTCGCCTCTATAGTCAGATCTCGGAAATTTATGGCATGACCTGCCAAGCCGAATCCTCTTCCAAATTTTTCCAGAGTCCTTGCCATCATTTCCTTATCCAGCGAGTCGATAGCCCTGACAATCGCTTCTTTATCCTTGACGCCAAACTTCCTGTCCAACACATCTTTATACTGATCAAAGGCTTTAATTGCCTCTTCGGCATTTCGAATTTTCTTTCCTCTGGCGCTTGCAGAAAGCTCCTTCGCGAGCGCTGAAGCTTTCTCACCAAATTTTTCAGTCAATTCCTTGTAAAAGTCCGCCGTGAACTTGATCGCGTTCTTGATCTGTTCCGCATCATTCGAACGCTCGACCAGCCCGCCAAACGCATTTGAAGTAGCCGTCAAATGCCGTGCAGATTCAGCCTTCAACAACGCATCGTGGTAACTAAGCCATTTGGTCCCTATCGGGGTATTGTTTTGCAGGTACACCAGCTCATTCAGCGCCTCCAGTTCCGGCTTGCTCAAGGGCGCTTTGATTTTCGGATTGTTCAAGGTGAAGTTGATGGTCAGGCCATTAATCCGATAAGGTTCGGTCGGCTGTACCGGCCTCATCTCTGCGATTTTGGTCGCCGCCATACGTTCCAGCGTCATCTTGTAGTGGGTCAGGGTTTGAGTGGGTGTCAGGCCTGCCACCGAACCTGCTGCCGCAATCAATTCCGCCTGTAGAAACGCCGGAAGTTGCTGAGCGTGGATATCCCGTTCCAAACCGATGTCGGCAAGGCGCTGATCCTGCGCAGTCAGCCATGCCTCATCATCTAAAGGAACACCCGCCTCTGCTTCATTTCTTTTACTGGCCAGCTCTTCAAGTTTGCTGGCCAAAACATCCACCGAGAGCGCGAGCCTCTTGAGCTCCATTGCCGACTTATAGACATTGTTGAACAGGCCATACAGGTTATAGAGCGCATAAGGATCATGGTAAGGGGAAGTCAGGACCTCACTTATTTTTCGACGCGGTAATACCTCCATCAGAAAATAAGGACTCTGACCGTAAAGCCCATAGATACCGGGCGCCGTGGAGATGTACTGTGACTTTTTGGAATCGATAAGATCCAGAGCGGCCTTTTGGTCCCTGGCGGCAGACTCAGCGGCAGCAAGAATTTGCCCCTCTTTGGCAACCTGCTTCCTTTCCTCCAGTTCACGTTCGGTATCTGCAAACAGTGTGCTGAATCGTGCGTTGTATTCGTTATCAATCTCTAGCTGGTCGGCGACCTGAACGCCCGCAAACTCGGCCATGACGTTCGGCCCCGGAAGGTCTCGAATACTGCTTGGACCTCCTTCCCCTCTACGTGGCCCTTCCTGAAGCCCCCAACCGCTGTTGTTTCCAATGTAACCGCCGCCACCGCCAGCCCCGAATGTCTGCTGGCGATCAGGGGCAATGAACGAGGGCCTGATGTTGTACGGCTCACCGCGAACGAATCCTTCGTCTTTGTCAGACATGTGTAAATTGCCTTTATCTCAGTCCTTTGAAAAGACGCCATCCCGCAGGTCGGCATCGAGCGAACCCCATTCAATCTCATAAAGGAAATCCGTGATGTCAGGAGAGCGCTTCGAACTACCCGGCTAAATACGCTCCGCGTGGTAGGTCATTAATCAAAACAACTACGAACCAGATAAAAAGATGTCGAAACATTCCGATTAAGGCCTCGCCTACATACGAGGTTTCGCACACCACCTATTCCGTTTTCCCCCATTCACAGCGGCTTTTTCATACATCGCGCAAACGTCCGAGTGCTTTAGAGTGGGCCCCGGACACATCACGAACTCCCGCGAAAAGGTATGAACATGCAACGGAATGCAAGCACTCTCCATCCCATCCTGTTGGTCCACGGCCTGTTTGGTTTCGATCGGATCGGCCCTTTCGAACTGTTCCATGACATCAAGCAAACCCTCAGGAGCGCCGGCGCCAGGGTGTTCATCCCGCACCTGTCGGCTACCCATACCAATGAAGCACGCGGTGACCAGCTTTTGGCACAGATCGAACGGGTGCTGGAAGGGACCGGTGCAGACAAGGTCAACCTGATCGGGCATAGCCAGGGTGCGCTGGCCGCTCGTTATGCCGCAGCGATAGCGCCGCAAATCGTTGCGTCGGTGACCTCGGTCAGCGGGCCCAACCATGGCTCGGAACTGGCGGATTTCCTGCGCAAGGCGCTGACACCCGGACAGCTGCCGGAACAGGTCGCCGATACGGTGGCCACGTTGTTCGCTGACTTCCTGTCCTTGTTGAGTGGCGACCGCCACCTGCCGCAAAACGCGATCGCTGCGCTCAATGCCTTGACCACCGAAGGCGTCAGCGCGTTTAACGAGAAATACCCTCAAGGGCTGCCGAAGACCTGGGGCGGCAAGGGCAGCGAGCGGGTCAACGGCGTTCGCTACTATTCCTGGAGCGGAACCCTGCAGGGCAACCTCCTCGATGAAGGACTCAACGCACTTGACCCACTGAACGGGTGCTCCCGTGCTTTTGCCAGGTACTTCACCATAGAGGCCGAGCAAAACGACGGTATGGTCGGCCGCTTCAGTTCTCATCTGGGCAAGGTGATCCGCTCCGACTATCCGCTGGACCACCTGGACAGCATCAGCCAGACAGTCGGCCGGGTTCGCAAAGACATAGACCCGATTGACCTGTACGTGCAGCACGCCGAACGTCTGCGCAAGGCGGGTCTGTGAGCCGGGCGGAACTTTGAGGAGAAATAGCCTCCTGAATCCGGTAGGCTGAGCACTTTACTGAACATTAGAAGGAGTATTTTTCCATGGCTAAAGCCACTGCCCGTCACATCCTGGTCGCCAGCGAAGACAAGTGCAACGAACTCAAAGCCCAAATCGAGGCTGGCGCCGATTTCGCCGAAGTTGCGAAAGCCAACTCCACTTGCCCGTCCAGCCGTCAGGGCGGTGACCTGGGTTCGTTCGGTCCGGGCCAGATGGTCAAGGAATTCGACACCGTGGTCTTCAGCGCACCGATCAACGTCGTGCAAGGCCCGGTCAAGACCCAGTTCGGCTACCACTTGCTCGAAGTGACCAGCCGTCAGGACTAAGTCATTCGCGTAGTTTCATGCACAACGGCCCGCCTTTTGGTGGGCCGTCGTGTTTCAGGTACGTGATACGACTGGCGAGGGACGCGCCGCTAGCGTACAAATTGCGGTTATCGATCACCCGGCTCTAAGGCTGAAAATGCGACTGGCTTTCCCTGTTTTGTTGTTCACTGCCGTGACCCTGTTGCTGGGCGCCGCCGGTGTGAACGCCGCACCGCAACACGCGCTGACCGTCTACGGCGAACCGCCCAAGTACCCGGCCGGCTTCAGTCATTTTGCCTACACCAATCCGCAAGCCCCCAAGGGCGGCACGATGCGTCGCTCGGCGATCGAGATCGGGCATTTCGACCATGTCCTGCCTTATATAGACAAAGGCATCGGCGTGACGCAGATCGACGGCTTGATCTATTCGCCGCTGGCCCAGCGTTCGCAGGACGAGCCTTACACCGTGTACGGTCTGGTGGCGCAGAAGATGGAGCGTTCGGATGACGGGTTATCGCTGCGCTTCTACCTCAACCCCAAGGCTCGCTTCGCCGACGGCAAGCCGATCACCGCCGAAGACGTGCGCTACACCTTCGACCTGCTGATGACCCAGGGCAGCCTGCGTTATCGCACCCAGTTCGCCGACGTCAAAGGCGTCGAGGTGGAATCCCCGCTGACGGTGCGTTTCGACTTCAAAAGCAACGAAAACCGTACCCTGCCCCTCGACATCGCAACCTTGCCGGTGTTTCCCGAGCACTGGTGGAAAGCCCGCGACTTTGCCAGCGGTGGTGGTTACGAGCCGCCACTGGGCAGCGGCCCGTACAGGGTGGGCAAGGTCGACTCCGGCCGCAGCATCACCTTCGAACGCAATCCGGACTGGTGGGGCAAGGACTTGCCGGTCAGCCGTGGGCTGTACAACTTCGATCACTTCAGCATCGAGTACTTCGGTGATACCGATGTGGCGCGTCAGGTGCTGCGCGGTGGCGCCTACGACTACAACCGCGAATTTTCCGCCACCGCTTACTCCATCGGTTACGAAAGCCCGGCCCTCAGCGACGGTCGCCTGCAAAAGGCGCACCTGGCCAGAGAAGCGCCGCAATCGGCCCAGGGCTTTGTGTTCAATCTGCAGAACCCGATGTTCCAGGACCGCCGCGTCCGCCAGGCACTGGTGATGTTGTGGGATTTCGAATGGAGCAACCGGCAGATGATGCGCGATATGTATATCCGCCAGCAGAGCTTCTTCTCCAATTCCGCCCTCGCCGCCCGCAGCCTGCCGGATGCCGCCGAACTGGCGATTCTCGAACCGCTGCGCGGACAGATCCCCGACGAGGTGTTCAGCAAAGTCTTCGAAGCGCCGAAAACCGACGGCAGTGGCGTGATCCGTGACAAACAACTGCAAGCACTGGATTTGCTCGAACAGGCCGGCTGGAAACCCGATGGCGATCAATTGGTGAATGCCGAGGGCCAGCCGCTGAGCTTTACCTTCCTGGTCAGTCAGAACGGGATGGACCGTTTGCTGTTGCCTTACAAGCGCACGCTGAAGCAGATCGGCATCGACCTGAACATCCGCCGCATCGACTCATCCCAATACGTCAATCGCCTGATGTCCCGGGATTACGACATGATCGTCACCGGCTACCCGGTCACCACGTCGCCGGGCAACGAGTTGAATAACTATTTTGGTTCGGCAGCGGCCAACGATCCGGGCTCCAACAACTACATGGTGTTGAAGAACCCGGCGGTCGATACGCTGGTCAACGGTCTGGTGCGCGCCACCACCCAGGCCGACATGTTGCGCTACGCCCATGCCCTCGACCGGGTACTGCAATGGAACTATTACTGGATTCCCAACTACTACCCGCCGGGCAGCTCGACCGTGTGGTGGAACCGTTTCGGCATTCCCAGCGTGCAAGCAGCCAATGACGAAGCCATCGAGAGCTGGTGGGAAGTGAGCACCACGCCGTTGACCAACCAACAGATGACCGCCGAACTGATCAAGCGCGGCAAACCCGGAGGGCCGCACTGATGTGGGCTTATATTCTGCGGCGCCTGCTGCTGATCATTCCGACCCTGGTGATCATTCTGCTGGTCAACTTCGTCATCGTTCAGGCCGCGCCAGGCGGCCCGGTTGAACAAGCGATCGCGCACCTGCAAGGCATTGGCGGAGCCAGCGTCGGCGGCGGTTCCGGCGAGGTCATGAGCGGCAGTTCGCGAGCCAGTCGCGGCCTCGACCCGCAACTGATCAAGGAAATCGAAAAGCAATACGGCTTCGACAAACCGGCCCATGAACGCCTGTGGCTGATGCTCACCAGTTACGCGCGACTGGACTTCGGCAAAAGCTTTTTCCGCGGCGCCACGGTCACCGACCTGATCCTCGAAAAAATGCCGGTGACCATTTCCCTCGGGCTCTGGGCCACGCTGATCACCTACCTGGTGTCGATCCCGCTGGGCATCCGCAAAGCCGTGCACCACGGCAGCCAGTTTGATATCTGGAGCAGCACCGCGATCATCATTGGCTACGCGATGCCGGCGTTCCTGTTTGCGATGTTCCTGATCGTGGTGTTCGCCGGCGGCACGTCGCTGAACTGGTTTCCGGTGCGCGGCCTGGTCTCGGACAATTTCGACTCGCTGTCCACCGTGGGCAAGATCGCCGACTATTTCTGGCACCTGGTATTGCCGGTCACGGCGCTGGTCATCGGTGGATTTGCCACATTGACCATCCTGACCAAAAACTCCTTCCTCAATGAAATCACCCGCCAGTACGTGGTCACGGCGCGCGCCAAAGGCATGAGCGAACGTCGCGTGCTGTACGGCCACGTGTTCCGCAACGCCATGCTGCTGGTGGTGTCGGGCATACCTCAGGCGTTCATCAGCGTATTTTTCGCCGGCTCGTTGCTGATCGAGGTGATCTTCTCCCTCGATGGCCTGGGCCGCATGAGTTACGAAGCTGCGGTGTCGCGGGATTATCCCGTGGTGTTCGGTTCGCTGTTCATCTTCACGCTGTTCGGCCTGCTGATAAAACTGGTCGGCGACCTGTGCTACACACTGGTCGACCCGCGCATCGACTTCGCCGCGAGGAATGCCTGATGTTCAAGCTTTCGCCGTTGGCGCGCCGCCGTTTCGACCGATTCAAGAAAAACCGCCGTGGCTGGTGGTCACTGTGGCTATTTGTCGGCCTGTTTTTGCTGACCCTCGGTGGCGAGCTGATCGCCAACGACAAACCGCTGGTGGTCAGTTATCAGGGCTCGTTGTACTTCCCGACTTTCAAGCGCTACACCGAGCAGGCGTTCGGCGGGCAACTGCCGTTCCAGGCGGATTACCGCAGTGACTATGTACAGAAGCTGATCAAAAAGGACGGCGGCTGGCTACTGTTTCCGCCGATCCCGTTCAGCGATGACACGCCTAACTACGACCTGAACAAACCGGCACCGAGCCCACCGTCGAATGTGAATTGGCTGGGCACCGACGACCAGGCTCGCGACGTGCTGGCACGGGTGATTTTCGGCGCGCGGGTGTCGATTCTGTTTGCGCTGATGCTGACCTTTGTCAGCGCACTGATCGGCATCGCCGCCGGCGCGCTGCAAGGCTATTACGGCGGCTGGGTCGACCTGATCGGCCAGCGTTTGCAGGAGGTCTGGTCGGGTCTGCCGGTGCTGTACCTGCTGATCATTCTGTCGGGGTTTGTCGAGCCGAATTTCTGGTGGTTGCTGGGGATCATGGCGTTGTTTTCCTGGCTGGCACTGGTGGACGTGGTGCGTGCCGAGTTCCTGCGCGGACGCAACCTCGAATACGTCAAGGCTGCGCGGGCACTGGGCCTGACCGACCGCAAAGTCATCGTGCGGCACATCCTGCCCAACGCGATGAACGCGACGCTGAGCTACCTGCCGTTCATTTTGACCGGGGCCATTTCGACGCTCACCGCGCTGGACTTCCTCGGCTTCGGCATGCCGGCCGGCAGTGCCTCGCTGGGCGAGTTGATCGGTCAGGGCAAGCAGAATCTGCAAGCGCCGTGGCTGGGGCTGACCGCGTTTTTCACCCTGGCGCTGATCCTGTCTTTACTGGTGTTTATCGGCGAGGCGTTGCGAGATGCCTTTGACCCTCGATCCTGACGCGGACTGTTGATATGAGTAACAACCTGATCGAAATCCGTGACCTCTGCGTGGCCTTCAGCGGCGAGACCGTGGTGCGCAACCTGTGTCTGGACATCCGCCCCGGTGAATGCCTGGCGCTGGTGGGTGAGTCGGGTTCCGGCAAATCGGTGACCGCGCACTCGATCCTGCAACTGCTGCCCGAGACCGGCACCGAAACCAGCGGCAGCATCCGCTATCGCGGCAAGGAGTTGCTCGGCGCTTCGTCCAGGGTTTTGCGAGAGTTGCGGGGCAACCGCATCGCCATGATCTTCCAGGAGCCGATGACCTCGCTCAATCCGCTGCACAGCATTGAAAAGCAGATCGGCGAAACCCTGTTGCTGCACAAGGGCCTGACCGGCAAAGCCGCGCAGGCGCGGATTCTGGAGCTGCTGCACCTCGTGGGCATCCAGAAGCCCAAAGAGCGGCTCAAGGCGTATCCGCATCAACTCTCCGGCGGCCAGCGGCAACGGGTGATGATCGCCATGGCGCTGGCCTGCGAACCGGAGTTGCTGATTGCCGACGAGCCCACTACGGCGCTCGACGTTACGGTGCAGCGCAAGATCCTGATCCTGCTCAAGTCCCTGCAACAGCGGCTCGGCATGTCATTGCTGCTGATCAGCCATGACCTCAATCTGGTGCGCAGCATCGCTCAGCGGGTGTGCGTGATGAAGGCCGGGGAAATCGTCGAACAGGCGCCGTGCGAAACGCTGTTCACCGAGCCGAAACATCCCTACAGCTGCGTACTGCTGAACGCCGAACCCGAAGGCCAGGCGCTGCCCCGTGACGAGCGCGAGAACGTTCTGGAAGTGGACAATCTTTGCGTGCGCTTCCCCCTCGGTGGCGGGCTGTTTCAGCGCAAAACGTACTTGCATGCCGTGGACGGCATCAGCCTGAATGTCCAGCGTGGCAAGACATTGGGCATTGTGGGTGAGTCCGGCTCGGGCAAGTCGACACTGGGTCAGGCGATCCTGCGCCTGCTCGACTCCGAAGGCAGCATTCGCTTTCAGGGCCAGGCGCTGGACGGCCTGACGCAAAAGCAACTGCGGCCATGGCGCAAGAAAATGCAGGTGGTGTTCCAGGACCCTTTCGGCAGCCTCAGCCCACGGATGTCCGTGGCACAAATCATCAGTGAAGGCCTGGAAGTGCACAGCCAGTTGACGGCGGACGAATGCAAGGCCGAAGTGATCCGGGCCCTGCAGGAAGTCGGCCTCGACCCGCAAAGCCGTCATCGCTACCCCCACGAGTTCTCCGGCGGCCAGCGCCAACGCATCGCCATCGCCAGGGCGCTGGTGCTGAAACCGGCGTTGATCCTGCTGGACGAACCGACCTCGGCGCTGGACCGCACCGTGCAGAAACAAGTGGTCGCGCTGCTGCGCCAGCTTCAGGAAAAACACGGCCTGACGTACCTGTTTATCAGCCACGACCTGGCGGTGGTGCGCGCCCTGGCTCATGACATGATCGTGATCAAGGACGGCAAAGTGGTGGAAAGCGGCGCCAGCCACGACGTGTTTGATTCGCCGCAGCATCCGTACACCAAAGAACTGTTGGCGGCGGCGCATCTGCAACAGGCATAAAATCGCGTCGCGGCCTTCGCGGGCAAGCCTCGCTCCTACAGGTCATGCGTCGTTCATGAAAACACCGATAACCTGTAGGAGCGAGGCTT